>JALRJG010000267.1 GCA_023261215.1 Pseudomonadales bacterium
CTCGACGTGCCCCAATTGCCGTTATGATGATGAGACTAGGTTCCGGCAAAGGATGGCAACATGACCGCCAGACACTTCCTCATCTGCACGAGTCTCTTTGTCTTTCTATCTCAAGATGTGCCTCATGTCCTCGCAGCCGAGTGGGCAGCGCGATATGAGGATGCCTTGCGGGATCGAACTGAGCTCAGCAGACTCGAAGCGGAGATCGCGGACGCACTCGTAGCGCCCACTGAGGCCATGGCTGCGCAGGCACACGCCGCGAGTCGATTGGATGATTTAGACCCAGAATTACAAGCTGTTTGGTCCGCGCTCAAAGAAGAGGCGGAAAGCCTTTTTGCAGAGGGCTCGCTTGCCGCGATCGACGCACAAGGCGGTGTCGTTGAATTCGCGGCGGACTTCCTAGGCGCCGATTCGCTCGAGCATGACATGGCCCTGCTCCTGCTCGGCCAAATGTTACTCGCAGCAGGGGATCCGGCAGCGGCTGGCGGACTGATCGAGACTGCCAGTGCTGCGATGGCGTCTCGCCTCGGTTCTGGCCATTTCATCTCGCTCCAGGCGAGGGCTGAAATGGCACAGGTCTACTTGGCACAGGATGATCTAACGTCCGCCACTCGCCTTTTAGAGCAGCTCATTCAGGAATCGGCTGAATCGCTGGGGCAGGCCCACGGATTAGCCCAGTTATTTGGGCAACAGCTCGAAACTGTGCTGCTGGCGACCGGTCAAGGTGAGTTAGCGCGTGAGCGATTGGCAGCGCGCTGTGACGCGCTCTTGCGAGTGACAGGCCCTTGGTTCTCGGGCGCACAAAGCTGCCTTTTAGGGGTGGCCAATGCCCTGGTCGCGGCCGGCAATGACGAGGCCGCGGAAGCGGCGCTCAATGTGTATTTAGAGAGAGAACAAGCCAAGGTCTTATCTCATGCAGCCGGTGTTGTGACCGCCGACGAGATGCTTGCACAGATTGAGGCTCGCTCGAATCGAGTCGACCGCGCGCTAGAGCGACTTAATCAGCGTCTGAGCACCCCCGATTTGGATGAACAAAGTTGGGCAACCTTGTCGTTTACGAAAACACAAATCCTTATGAGCGAGGGGGCGATCGAAGAGGCTGGCGAGGTGTTGAGTCAGTACGCAGCGCGGGCGCGTGCCTTGTGGCAAGAGGATCCCCACCAATTGGCGATTCTCAGCAACCAAGAGGCCGAACATGCGCAGCGGTCCGGTGCATTGAATGTCGCGGAGGCGCTTTTCCAGCAAAGTTTAGCTGAGAGTCAAGATGTCCTCAGTCGGGGTGACCCGCTCGCACTGGTGCTGCGCAATAATCTCGGTCAGCTCTATGAAACCATGGGGCTTTATGACGAGGCCGAGCCGCTGCTCAAGGATGCAGTGTCGCTCGCAGAGGTTCAACAAGGCGCTGACCACCCGGAAACCGCGCGACAAAGAAACAACTTGGCGCTTCTGTACGAAAGCCAAGGCCGATTTGACTATGCTGAGCCGCTGTATGAGCAAGCCATCGCGACCTTGACCACATCTTATGGTGATTCCGCCATTGAGGTGATCAATCTAGAAAACAACCTTGCGTTTTTGAGATTCATGAAGGAGGACTTTGAAGCCGCGAGAGCCGGCTTTGAGCGCGTTTTGGCGCAGTGGGCGAAAGTTGCGGGGAGGGATCATCCCGAGCGACTAAAAGCGCAGAATAACCTGGGTCGCGTGTTGCTTGCCGAGGCAAAATTTCTGGAAGCAGAGCAAATGCTGATCGAGGTCCTGGCAATGCGTCGTGCCAAGTTGGGTGACAAGCATTTGGACGTGGTGCGATCACAGATTGATTTGGGGCGGGTTTACGTTGAGCAGCAGCGATTCGATGAAGCAGTAAACCAGCTGAATCCAGCGCTTGCCACCGCGGAAGAGGTATTGGGTGAAGAGCACCCGTACACCTTTGAGGCGCTCAACGCACTTGCAAAAGCGCGTCAGGGGATGGGTGAGGCTGAGCAAGCGATCGAATTGATGCGAGAGGGGTTCCTCAGACGAACGCGTTTCTATGATCGGGTGCTTTGGGTGACGGGGGAAAATGCGCGTGAGGGCTACCTAAGACTTCATCGGCAGGAACTGTCTGACTATCTGGCAGCCCTGGTAGATGCGGGTGGTGCTGAATCGGCCAAACGTGTGCTCGAAGTTTCGCTCATGCGTAAAGGCCTGCTCCTGAAAATTACCTCAGAAATTCAACAAATCAGTCAATTCAGCGAGGACTCAGCGATGGCGGAACTCGCATCGCAACTGAGGCTGGCCCGTGAATCGCTTGCCAAGCTGACATTGAGCGGACCCACCGAAGGCACGGGCCAAAATCACGTGGCCCGCCTGAATGCGTTAGAAGCAGAAGTGGACGAGCTTCAAGGTCTTCTGGGTCGGGCCAGTGTTCGATATCGAGCCTCAGTCGCGAATCTTTCGGTGGATGATGTGGTTCGGGAGATCGAGCCCGAGAGTGCCTTGTTCGATGTGCAAGTCTATGAGTCGGGTGGAGAATCGAGATACTTGATCGCGGGTTATCAAGGCGGGCTCGAAGATGAGGGTTACTTTCTGATGGATTTGGGCCCAACAAGCGCAATTGATGAATCG
>JALRJG010000268.1 GCA_023261215.1 Pseudomonadales bacterium
AAGCGCTCTACCTCGCCAACCTGGCAAGCGATGTTTATCTCGTCCATCGACGCGATCAGTTTCGCGGAGAAAAAATCCTTCGCGACCGAGTCATGGCGAAAGACAATATCCATATATTGTGGAATCAGACCCTCTCTGAAGTCCTGGGAGACGACATGGGCGTGACCGGGATTCAAATCTCATCTACCGAATCCGGCGACCAACAGACGCTGGACGTCACCGGGGTCTTTATCGCCATCGGTCACTCACCCAATACCAGTCTCTTTGATGGCCAGCTTGCCATGAACAATGGCTATTTGACGATCCAAAGCGGCCTTGAGGGCGGCGCCACCTCAACGAGCGTTCCCGGGATCTTCGCTGCAGGCGATGTCGCTGATCAGGTCTATCGTCAAGCAGTGACCTCCGCTGGCTTTGGCTGCATGGCAGCACTCGACGCAGAAAAATTCCTCGATGCCCTTGAGCAGTCTGCATAAGGCCAATGACTTCGCCGGCAGGCTCGAATAGCAGTTTCCCAGACCCGCGCAGCGCATTGGATGATCCTCCGGGCCTATTGGCCATGGGCGGAGACTTGTCTAGTCGCCGCCTCATCGATGCTTACCGACATGGCATATTCCCCTGGTTTGAAGACCATCAACCCATCATGTGGTGGAGCCCTCCCGAACGCGCAGTCATTTGGCCACAGCAATTCAAGCCCTCGCGCAGCCTCTTGAAAACCTTGCGACGCGGCGACTTCCAGGTCGAATTGAATACCTCGTTCGATGCCGTGATGAGATTGTGTCGCGAGCACCGGCTGGCTCAACACCAAGGGACTTGGATTACCGACGCTATGTGCGATGCCTATCTCGAGCTGCACAATCAAGGCCTGGCACATGCGATTGGCTGTTATCGCGACGGGCGTCTTGTGGGGGGGCTATACGGCGTATCTGTCGGTCAACTATTTTGTGGTGAATCGATGGTGTCGATTGAGCGCGATGCGTCCAAAGTTGCGCTCGCCTTCCTCCTGAAGGCGTGCACTCGGCTCAAGATCGATCTCGTTGACTGCCAAATGCCCAATCCACACTTGATGTCACTGGGTGCAGAACCCATGGATCGCGACCAATTTCTGAGCCATTTGATCGCTCGTCGAGACCAAGCTGATCACCTCCAAGGTCAGAAAGGGGTTTTCTTGAGTTACGATAGCGACTCATTGTTGACAGACCCATCGTAAGCCGTGCGCGACATTCGACTGTTTCAAATCCCGGAGCATGCATGCAGCTATTTGGAAGACCAAACGGCTAGCACGGTATTTATTGATCCAGAGCTACCGCTCGACCGCGGGCTGATCTCGGCACTTTCGCGTATTGGATTCAGACGCAGCGGCGAGCATGTCTATCGTCCGCACTGCGCCAATTGTAGAGCGTGTGTGCCAACCCGCATCATCGCCTCTGCCTTCAAGCCGAGCCGAGGTCAGCGGCGAATACTTGCGAAAAATCAAGGGCTATCAATGCACATCGAGATGCCCTCCAATTCAGATGAGATTTATTCTCTCTATGCGCAGTACATCAGCGTGCGTCACCAGGATGGCGACATGTACCCGCCTTCTCGGTCGCAGTTTGAATCTTTCCTGCTAGCCCCGGCGCCAACGGTTCGATTCATTTCTTTTCGCCGAGGCCACAAACTCCTCGCGGTCATGGTGGGCGATGAACTCGATGATGGTTGGTCCGCCGTTTACTCGTTCTTCGATCCGGAAGAAGCCGGTCAATCACTCGGAACCTACATGATTCTCAAACTCATTGAGATCACGGCGCGAAGTGACGCGGGCTATGTCTACCTGGGTTACCACATCGAGGACTGTAACAAGATGAATTACAAGCTGAATTTCAGTCCCAGTGAGCAACTGATCGACGATCGATGGATTACGCCTCTGAGGACATGATCACTTTGCGCCATGAGGCGCTTTCGGGCAAAATGCGACCTCCCAATTAGGCACTCCAAGACTTTATGGCGAAGGAAGATCAAATCCAACTCTCTGGCACGGTGGTCGACACTCTGCCGAATACGATGTTCAGAGTAGAGCTCGAAAATGGCCACGTGATCATGGCCCATATCTCGGGAAAGATGCGTAAGAATTACATCCGTATTCTGACGGGAGACAAAGTCAAGGTTGAGCTTTCCCCCTACGACTTATCCAAGGGGCGCATTACCTTCAGGGAATGACGCGCTGCGCTTCAATCAGTGAACGAGCGCCTCCTCAATTCGAAGCACCAACTCACCCTCTTCTTCATCCACGACCACGGCACCGCCACCCTCTGATAACCGGCCGAACAGAATATCCTCGGCCAGCGGCTTTTTGATGCGATCTTGAATGAGGCGCTGCATCGGCCTCGCGCCCATGAGCTCATCGTAACCATTCACCGCAAGCCAGTCACGGGCTGCGTCGGTGACGTCCAGCTGGACTTTCTTGTCATCAAGCTGCACTTGGATCGCCACCAGAAACTTATCTACCACCGTTTTGATCACGTCCCGACTGAGCGGCCCGAAGGGAATAATCGCATCCAAGCGATTTCGGAACTCAGGTGTAAACATCTTCTTCAGCACTTCCATGCCGTCAAG
>JALRJG010000269.1 GCA_023261215.1 Pseudomonadales bacterium
AGGCTAAGGAATAAGCTCGGTCATTACGCATCCGCGCTGTTCTATTTTGAGGGTCAGTGGTACTGGGGCGTTGATCGGCTGCGTGTGCTCGAATCGAGGCTTCAAGAAGAACACTTGGCGCGAACGCCCGAAACAGTGGCCTACCCGGAGCCCGGAGCGGGCGATTTGCCCGACCTTTCGCAGTCCGATGTGTGCCTCGAATACTTCCCGTCGTTGCGCAGTCCTTACACGGCCGTGGGTCATGACCGCGTGTTGCGACTGATCGAGGCGACGAAGGTAAAAACGGAAGTTCGAGTGGTTATGCCCATGATGATGCGGGGTGTTCCTGCGCCTAGGCAAAAAGGTCAGTTGATATTGAGCGATGCTGCCCGTGAAGGTCGATTTTTTGGATCGCCCATGGGTCGCATCGTCGATCCGTTTGGCGAGCCGGTACGCAAGGCGTGCGCCTACTTGCCTCAGCTTCGTGCAGAAGGTCTGCTTATGCCCTTTGTGACGCAATACTTAAGTGCTGCCTGGGTGGAGGGCCTCGATATCACCTCACAAAAAGGGCTCAGTGCCGTGTTGCATCGTGCTGGGGCATCTGAGGACATAGCGCCGTCTCCAGAGTCCGACTGGCGTCGTGAGGTCGAAGGCAATCTTGCCGTGATGCAGAACCATGATTTGTGGGGTGTGCCGAGCTTTCGAATATCGGGTGGGGGGCATGCACCCTTTGCCTGCTGGGGGCAGGATCGTATTTGGCGCGTTGCACGAGAACTTAAAACGAGAGCGAAGTCCTGACGTCTCGCGGCGCCAACGACCGGTTGGTCAGTTCGCTGGATTCGAAACCATCGCCCGAGGCATTGATTCAGAAAGGGCGCTTGCTCGCCGGGGGTACCCATGCCTGGAAGACAGGCGATGAGCCTGAGGTCGAACGCCTAGGTTCCAGGAAAGGTGGGACCCGCGTGAAAGGGGGTGCACAACCCGGGGCGGTACGAAATGTGCGGGTCTTTGCAAAACACGCCACTGCTAACTGCTCACTGCTCACTGCTAAGCGAGGGTGATCGAGTGGTTGCGCCTGATGGTGCTACACTCAAAGGCGTTCAAGAAGAGCACTTCCACCATGCGGATGCATGTCCTCTGCTTTAAATGGGGCACCAAATACGGGCCTGACTATGTGAATCGCTTGTATGCGATGGTCTCAAGGAACTTGTCGCTGCCCTTCTCGCTGCATTGCTTTACGGATGACACCGCAGGCATTCGATCCGAGGTTGAGTGCTACCCGCTGCCAGAACTCGGATGTCCCGTGCCGGTTAATGTGCCTGGCATGTGGCGGAAAACCGGAATCTGGCGTGAGGATCTTGTTGGTATTGAAGGCCGAGCCTTATTTGTTGATCTCGACTCTGTGATTGTTGACGCGATCGACCCGCTCTTTGAGTGGGGCGAGGATGATGACGTGATTCTGGCGCGCAATTGGCTAAAGCCCCTGTCTCGCCTTGGCCAAACAACGCTATTTCGCTTTAAGGTTGGCGCGCACGCCTACTTGCTCGAGAATTTTCAGCGCGATTCTCAGGGTATTGCCGAGCAGTACCGGTTCGAGCAGCACTACGTCACGCAAAACGTGCGCGGGGGTGTGAAATTCTGGCCCAACGAATGGGTCCGCCACTACCGTGTTCATTGTTTGCCAGGTTATATCTCGCGTTATTTTAAACCTGCTTCGATTCCCAAAGGGGCTCGAGTGATTGCATTTCCTGGAGAACCAAACCCTGCGGATGCACTCTTAGGTCAGTGGACTCACGGTGAACCTGTGACGGCGAAGCAACATTTGAAGAATTGGTTTATTCCAGAAAAGCGAATTCGGCCCAGCTTGCGAGGTCATTTAGCCTGTTTCCAAAAACCCTGTCCCTTCGTGGCCGAGCATTGGCGTGAGTGAAGGATGGGATTGCCGGGGATGCTGGAGATGCCAGGAGGTGGTCAGCGATGACGGATGATCGGGTTTCCTTCAACCTCGAGGCCTTTGACTGCAGGACATTCTCGTTTAGAGGTCATTCGAAACAGGTCTACGTCAAGGGCACTGGCCCTGGCGTGATCATTATGGCGGAAATGCCCGGCATT
Organism: Pseudomonadales bacterium; assembly: GCA_023261215.1. Classification (GTDB taxonomy): domain Bacteria; phylum Pseudomonadota; class Gammaproteobacteria; order Pseudomonadales; family Azotimanducaceae; genus UBA9926. Next base: position 2,092 of record JALRJG010000269.1, read on the forward strand.
CATCCGCTGGTTATTCGCTTTGCTGAGCGGGTCCAGGAAGCCGGTTTTCAGGTATGGTTGCCCAGCCTTTTTGGTGACGATGGACGGCCGGCCACACAAGGCTATTTGATCAAGACCATGATCAGAACGTGCATTCGGCGCGAATTCAAGGCACTTGCCGCTCACCGCTCAAGTCCGGTGACTGATTGGTTACGTGATTTGGCGCGAGAGATCCATGGTGCATGCGGTGGTCCCGGTGTGGGCGCCGTGGGCATGTGTTTCACTGGTAACTTTGCGTTAAACCTGATGCTGGAACCTGCGGTGGTTGCGCCCATCCTTTCGCAACCTAGTCTGCCCCTGACCAACCCAGCGGGACTCCATATCGAACCCGAGGCGCTGAAGCAGGTGAAGGCACGATTGATTGATGAATCGCTGACCGTGCGTGCCTATCGATTCGAGGGGGATCGCTTTTGCACCGCGAAGCGATTCGAGGCCTACGAGGCCGCATTGGGCGAAGCT
>JALRJG010000026.1 GCA_023261215.1 Pseudomonadales bacterium
TCTTCTGCATTCCGGGATCCACAGGGGCTTGCAAGACAGCCTGGAACGGTATTTTGAGCACGCAACTCGACAGTACGCACAGACCCTGTAACTTCGCGGAGTTGGTTCTTCGCGGCCATCACTGAACTTTGTTGAGATGAGTCTTCAAACGGTTGACGACGCGCTTGAGGTCTTGCTCTCTCAGGTGAACGTTCAAAATCGAACAGAGCGACGACCTCTAAGTGATGTGGATGGCTGCGTCTTGAGCGAGGACATCGCGGCGCCAATCAATGTGCCTCCTTTTGCCAATAGTGCGATGGATGGTTATGCCGTGCGCGCTGCGGATGTTCGCGTGGATGCCCCCTTGAAGGTGACGCAAATCATTGCCGCAGGTCGTGAAGGCGAGCCCCACAAACCCGCCACCGCCAGCAGAATCTTTACCGGCGCTCCGCTCCCTTCGGGTGCTGATGCCATCTTGATTCAAGAGGATGTTGAACTCCACGGTGATCACATTGTTCCGCGAGCGACGGTTACGGCGGGCGAGCACATCAGGCCTGAGGGTCAAGACATGAGGCGGGGCTCGACGGTGCTTGAAAAGGGCCGTCGTCTGATGCCTGCTGATCTTGCATTGGCCGCCAGCGTCGGATTGAGCGAGTTGCCGGTGTTTACGCCACTGAAAATCGCGCTCTTGTCCACGGGCGATGAGTTAGTCGAGCCGCCTGCAACGTTGGCGCCTGGCCAAATCTTCAATTCCAATCGGAGAGCGCTAGCAGCCAGTATGGCTCGACTTGGGTTTGAGCCATTGGATCTCGGTATCGTCCCCGACGACGAGCAAATCACCCAGCGCCGGTTGCTCGAGGCGGCGAATAGCGCGGATGTTGTCATCAGTACAGGTGGGGTCTCGGTCGGGGATCGAGATTTTGTCAAGCAAGCAGTCGAGGCATCCGGACGGCTAGCCATTTGGAAGCTCGCCATTAAACCCGGGAAGCCTTTGGCGTTCGGTGAGACTCACGGCAAACCTTTTTTCGGGTTGCCCGGTAATCCGGTGTCATCTTTGGTGACTTTTTTGGCATTAGCGCGACCGTTTTTGCTTAAGATGCAGGGTGCAACCCAATTCAGATCCGAGCTGTGGCCGGGCATTGCGGCTTTTGATTTCGAGGGCGGCTCGAGACAGGAATATCTCAGAGTGCAGGCCAAGCCAGGTCATGACGGTATCAAGCTCCATCCATTCGCGGAGCAGGGCTCGGGGGTGATGAGTTCTCTCGCTTGGGCGACCGCGCTCGCCGTCATTGAACCGGGACGCGTGGTCCGCGAGGGAGACCGCGTTGACTATCTCTCTTTACAGTTCTGACAACCATCGAGGCGGGCCATGGCACTCCTACTGATCAGTTTCATCTCCGGCGCGTTGATCGGGTGCGTGATTTGGCTTGTTGTTGAGGATCGGCCCATCAGACGGTACCACTTGTCTGTTCCCAAACAGCTTATGGTTTATGTTCTTTCCTCAGCGGCGCTGGTTTACCTCACGCTTTTTGCGCTGGGCGTTAACCGTTGGATCTAAGAGTCAATCTCGAGTTGATTAAAGGCTTCCTCGACCCAGAGGAGGGGAACGCGTTGTATGAATGGGCGTGTTCAGTGGCTCATGTCGGTCCCTGCCTAGAAATTGGCAGTTACTGCGGAAAATCAACGGTCTACTTGGGTGCAGCTTGCCGAGAGACCGGTAATACCTTGTTTGCGATTGACCACCATCGCGGCTCTGAAGAGCACCAAGTCGGTGAGGCCTATCATGATGCGGCTTTGTATGACGAAGCACGCAAGCAAGTGGACACCTTCGGTGTTTTCCGGCAAACGATGGCGCTAGCAGAACTTGAAACAACGGTTGTGCCTATCGTCGCGCCATCGACCGTGGTGGGTCGCCATTGGCAGACCCCCTTGGGATTGGTATTTATTGATGGTGGGCATAGCGAGGCTGCTGCGCACAGCGACTACGAAACCTGGGCACCCCACGTTCAGATCAGAGGACTGCTTCTGATTCATGATGTCTTCCCTGATCCAGCGGATGGCGGAAGACCGCCTTTTGAGATCTTCGAGAGGGCCCTCGCTGAGGGAACATTCGAGCAGGTGGCGATGGTCAAAAGCCTGGCGATTTTGCAGCGTATCACTTGATGGGTTGCGGCAGAGACCTTGTCGCGTCTCAATCTTGCCAGTGGAACAGCGTATGACCGGGCGATCGCTTGCTGAGCATATCTGAGGCGAGAAGAACAGCACCGGCCGTCCAGGTCGTTTTTTCTTCTGGCCAGATGGCATCGTCTCGAAAGACGTAACCCGTCCAGTAACTGCCATCAACCTCTCTGAATTGTTGAATCCAAGAGAAGAGTTGGGTCGCGCGCTTTAGATCGCCCATCGCCGCAAGGCTCATCACCAATTCGCAGGTTTCTGCCACCGTTACCCAGGGCTCATCGTTCACGCAACGGCAACCGAGATCTTGGACAACGAACTCATGCCATCGAGCCTCGATACGCGCGTTTGCCTCCGGGCCCGTGATGACGCCAGCGAGAATTGGATAAAACCAATCCATTGAAAACCTCGCCTTGCTTTCCCACGTGCAGTCGAAAGCCTCTGGGTGGTGTAAGAGCGCGGATTGAAGCGATCCGCGCGCGTGGTGCCACTCAGGTTTAGCCTCACCCAGCGCATCGGCAATGGATAGCGCACAAGCAAGACTTTTGAAGATAGAACTGCAGCCCGTAATCAAGGCGTCTTTTCGAATACCCTGTGAAGAATCCTTGGCCCAATAGATTTGTCCGAGAGGTCCTTGGCAATCGATCACAAAGTCGATGGCTTTCTCGACCATTGGCCAATAACGCCGCAACCTGTCCAGATCTTTTTGAATGAGATGCGCATGCCAGATTCCCACCGCGATATAGGCAACAAAATTCGTTTCGATGCGGGACGTGTCGGTGACACCGTGTTCATCATAGGCGACGTACCACCCGCCTTCAGGTCCTTGTTCGGATTGCAACCAGGCGTAGGCCGCGTGAGCCGCTTCGAGATGGCCTGCGCTCGCCAGGCCCATTGCCGCCTCAACGTGGTCCCAGGGATCGATGATGCCCCCGTGAAACCAAGGGATTGCACCGGATGGGTGTTGTGTCTCTAGAATAAATCGAGCCGTCGCCGCAAGGTCTGGACCCATTGGGCTTGGCCTCGCCGCTTGTGCAGTGGTCATATCGTGATCTGTTGCTAAAAAATCGAGAGGGCTTCAACGTTCGACGCGTAACCTTAGCCCAATCCGTTTGAAAACCCTAATCGGGGGCCCTGAAGTAGAACACCACCGACTTGCCTAGGAATGGGTTAAGTATTTGATCCAGCCAACGAGTGATCCAGGGGCTGCGCATGAGGTCCCATACCAGTAATCGATGATAGGCATTCACAAGCCAGTGTTGCTCGCCGTCCCCCCGCCAAAATAGGCAACGCAGCCACCAATAGGGCGCGTGCAAAGCATGCGCTCGGTGGCGTTTGAATCGCGCGAAGCCGTAAGAAGCGATCTGGCGCTCGAGCGCTCGAGAACGAAAAATGCGGACATGCCCTCCCTCAACTTCATGGTAGGGATCGCTCAGTCGCCAACATACCCACTCCGGAAAAAAACTGGGAACGCTTGCCGCGAAGATACCGCCAGGTTTGATCACGCGCTTGATTTCACGCAAAAAAGATTCGTAGTCGGGGATGTGCTCAAGCACCTCCGAGCAGATCACCCGATCGAAAGTGGCATCCGCGAACGGTAGTCGAGCACCATCGCCTTCGACGAAGGCAGGTCGTCGCTCATCCTGCTCGAGAACATCGAAGTCAGCACACCGGGTTCGCGCAGTGGCAAGGTCTCGGCGCGATAGATCAAGCCCCACCGACACAATGGGTGCCGTGAGTGCTGCTGATAATGTGTGGCGACCCTCACCGCATCCAAGGTCCAGTAACCGCATCCCCGGTTCTAGGTCTAATTGTTCTAAACGAATGGTTTCTAGAGACACTGGGATTGCTCGATCGCTTTCTGGTACAGGCTAACGTAAGCATCGGCAGCCCGTCGCCAATTGAATTGCTCATGGATCCGAACCATGCCGGCGCGGCTTAACTCGGTGCGTCGATTTGGGTCAGTGATTAAGTTGCTGATGGCTCGCGCCATGGCTCTCGGATCTTGAGCCGGGACAATGAGACCTGCATCGCCCACCACCTCGGGTAATGCGCCGCCATCGGTGCTGATGAGCGGTACGCCACACGCCATGGCCTCGCCGGCGGGAAAACCAAACCCTTCATACACTGAGGGTACGACGGCGACCGTAGCGTTTTGGTAAAGGGACACCATGTCCTCGGTGTCGACGCGGCCGAGCGCGTCTACCGCGTTATTAATGCCCAGCGATTGAATTTTCTGCTCAGTATCGCCGCCAGGTTTCAGAGCCCCAATCAGTCGAAGCTGCGCATTCGGGTGTTCAGCAAGGACAATGGCAAATGCGTCGAGCAAGGTGTTCAAACCTTTGAGTGGCGCATCCGCGCTTGCGGTCGACATGATGATGGGGGGACCTGTCTGGAGCCCATGATCATCGCGATTTCCCATCGGACGAAATTGATCGAGATCGATTCCGTTATGGATAACCTCAATTGGATGATCTCCCAACTGAAAGGCGGCGCGGATGTCGTCTCGAGCCGCGTAAGAGACCGTGACGAGGTGCTTCAGCTTTTTCACCACGTTTTTCTGCATGGTAAGGAACGAATGCCATCGTCGAATCAGTAAGCGGAGTCCCCAAGAGTCTGCAGCAGCCAGCGCAATCTCTAAATCTCTCGTTATCGGGTGATGAATGGTTGTCACTAATGGGATGCCGCGCGCTTGTAATTCAAACGTGCCGTAAGATAAACATTGATTGTCATGAACCACATCATAGCGGGGCTGAGTTTGATCGAAGAGGTCGATCAGTCTGCGGCCAAAGGTGTACGGTTCGGGGAATCCTCCCGAGATGGTGCTGAAATATTCAAACGTATCGGTTATCGATCGCAGATAACGCCACTTGAATCGCCTAACCCCCTCGCCTTCGGCGTAGAGATCTAGGCTCGGGAGTTTGATCAGACCCACCCGCGAGTCAAGTTCTGGGTAAGGGGGGCCGGAGATCACATCGACGCGATGGCCCGCGTCGACAAGGGCACGTGAAAGATAATTCAGGTAAACGCCTTGCCCGCCACTGAATGGGTTGCTGCGATAACCGAGGAGGCAGATGTTCATGGGGACCTTAGGATCTCACGTGATTCGAAAGGGTGTGGGTCCATACAAGAGGCGAGGCGTGCGCTGGTCCTGTTCGGATCAAACCCGGTAGCGCGAAGAGTATATACGGTCTTCAGGACCTCGTTTGCTTGTGTTTGACGGGGGCAGGAATGGCTAATCTTGGGAGGAGGGTGAGTCGCGAGGGCCAGGTGGCGTTTCGGGTTGTGAGTGTTGGATGCGTGAGATCGCGCCAAACCGCCGGGTGCTCCCCCTCGTTTGATTGGCGTGGTCAGCTAAAAGCGATCTGAAAGGCCCAAAGGCTGGTTTTTGGCCTTAATTATTGCTCGTCGCGCCACCGTTTATTGAATAAGATTAAGGTTCAAGTTTAGAAACACGAATTCTACTCATCATGATTGAGATCCGACATTTAAAGACGCTGGTGGCGCTTAGAGATACCGGGAGCCTGGTGGACGCCGCCGATCGTGTTCACCTGACCCAATCTGCACTCTCTCACCAGATTAAGGATTTGGAAGAAAGACTCGATTGCAAAATCTTTCTGAGGAAAACCAAACCCCCTCGCTTTACCAGCGCAGGGCGTAGATTGTTGGATTTGGCCGATGATATCTTGCCGTTGCTCGGTCATGCAGAGCGAGATATTGCCCGACTGAGTGGCGGGGAGGCGGGGCGGCTCCACATTGCGATTGAGTGTCACAGTTGCTTTCAGTGGTTGGTGCCGTGCATCGATCAATTTCGCACTAACTGGCCGGAAGTCGAGCTGGACCTGACGGGTGGATTCAATTTCGCACCTTTGCCCGCGTTGGCTCGGGGCGATTTGGATTTGGTGGTGACATCCGATCCGGTGCCTCTATCGGGTCTCGATTATGTGCCCCTGTTTAGCTACGAAGCACTGTTGGTCTTGGGTGCCCGTCACCCGCTGCTGAATCAGATGCGAATCCAACCTCAGGATCTCAGCGATCAAACACTCATTGTCTATCCCGTGGGTCGTGATCGACTGGATGTCTTTACTCGGTTTTTGGATCCGGCGGATGTCGAACCTCAATCGGTGCGAACCGCTGAACTGACGCCGATGATGTTGCAATTGGTCGCCAGTGGACGCGGCGTCGCCTGTTTGCCTAATTGGGCTGTTACAGAGTACCTACCGACGGGAAACATTGCGGTTAGGCCGTTGGGTGAGAAAGGGCTTTGGTGCACGCTCTATGCCGCTATCCGATCTGAGCAGCGTCAAACGGCCTTTATCGAGGATTTCTTAAAAACCGCTAACGACACCTGTTTCAGCCATCTTGCTGGGATCAAGCGAGTGGAAGCGGGCTGACCGGTTTGAGTCCTGCCAAATAGACGGGACTGCAATCAAGATGTGCATCTAAAAAAAGAACCTTTCTTTCAGGCCTTTGGGATCGAGCGCGGAACGTGTCGAGAATCCAAGCCTAGAAAGGTTGCTTTCTTGCCAGAGGGCAACACACGGGTGTTAACGCTTCAATGGATTGGAGGCCCTTGTCGTTCAGAGTAAACAAGAGGCGAAAAGCATGATTTTCAGCTTCCCGGTCAACAAAAAACCCCAGGATGCACCGCACCCTGGGGTTCTGTCTTGACGTATGGGAGCAGACTCCGAGTTAGGTCAACTCGGAGGCTCCCCTCTTAGACTGACTGTTGATGGGATCACCTCCTTTTTTCGGTCAGGGTATTGACGAAAGCGCTGGAGGTTCCCCCTGGTCAGAACGTCTGCGCGAATTCCCAGTGCCAATTTAAGAATTTCTCAAGGGTCTGTCAAAGTCTTTTCGAGAGATACCCTAAGGAACCAGAATATCCGCTTGCCAACGATTTTCGACGCGTTGAAATCGAGTTCGTTGGTGGGGTCTTTCGTCTTGGGTCAGGTCTAAGCGCTCGATTTCGGTGTAGTGAAGATCGATCGCGATCGCCTCAGAAGGTGGCGATAATTGGTCAGTATTGAGGCTTTGAGTGAAATGATCGAACGCCTCATCAAAGTCCGACTGGTTTCTGAAAGGGGTGCTTTGAGCTGCTTGGTGCGCATAGAAATAGTCAAGTAATTTGGCCCTGAGCGGCCTGCGATGCCAATTGTTCTCGATGTCCTCCCTCGATGCTTGGACCGCTTCTCCTGCGATTCGGTACTGCACTTGTATTGAGGGGTACCAAAGAAGCACTTGGGCCTGCGGATGAGTGGTCAGTGCGTGCCATTTTGGGCTAGAGGCATTGATGAATAATCGAAGACTGAAGTCATCGATCTGCCTTAAAACCAGGGTTCTGACCGAGGGTTTTAGATCAGGTCCCACGGTCGCGAGGTAACAAACCGTGGCCGTGGGGTCGCCTTGTTCTAACGCAAGGTTACGATCAGATCTGAGTTGTTCAACGATGCTCATGTGGACGTCCTTCTCCGCAGTGTTAGCCCAGATGAAAGGGAAAGGTGGATTCAAGGATGCGCTCTTGATTCATCAATGCCACGACGTTCAGATTGCCATCAGCAGCCTGGAAGCGCACCTCGATGAATTCGTGCCACTCGTAACCCGTTTGAACCGAAGTGGATAATTTGCCGATAGCGGCAAGCGGGGCCTCGTCGCGCTTTAACCCATTCAGCCAAAGACTGATTGATTGGTCGAGAATCCTAATCTCTATTCGTGCACCTCGGCAGATGGTTTCAAGGCGCGGTGATGGTTGTTGCATAGACGGTGTATCCCCGAAAATTAAATGCGAGAGACAGTGGTTGATGGCGCACACGCTTATCTCAAAGTGGTGAATTACGGTATCATTCGCGCCGAAATGGATCCACAGGAAAGCTGACATGGCCAATATCGACGAGGCAAAAGAAGCCGCGCAGGCGATTGCTCAAGGGCTCAAAAAAATGGGACCAGAAAGAAAGGTTGCCCTCTCAACTCACAAGACCAAAGAACTCATCGCGGCGCTTGAAAAGAAAGCGGCTCAATTGGTCGCGGCGCTCGAAAGTTAATCGTGTGATTGACGGGTCGAACCGCGAGGTTTGATGACGCAATTGATGGGAGCAACAGTTCAGTGAGCATGTTGACGGTTTCCGCAGTTTCAGGAGCGCTGGGTGGGCTGGTGTCGGGCATTAACTTGTGCGCGCCACTCACAACTTCCGAAGTCTCCGCATTGAAGGCGGCTTTGGCTGAATACCAAGTCTTGTTCTTCCGAAATCAGTCGATCTCACCGGACGATCATTTGCGCCTCGCAGAACTGTTTGGCCGTCCTCAGCTTCACGAGGCCTACCCGCATGTGGCGGGCCATCCAGAGCTCACCATCTTGGAAAATGACCGGGAGAATCCGTCAAAGATCGAAGTGTGGCATACGGACATGACCTTCAGGCCCTGTCCACCCCTCGGTTCTATTTTGCATGGTGTGATTATCCCCGAGCGAGGCGGGGATACCCTGTTTGCGAGTCTCAGTGCTGCGTACGATAGTTTGTCATCGCACCTCCAAATTTTTCTAGAGGGTCTCACTGCCGTGCACGATTTCACCTATGGGTTTAAGGAGTCGTTGGCGGAGCCCGGCGGTCGAGAGCGCCTCGCTGAGATGGTGGCTGACAATCCACCCGTCGAGCATCCCGTGGTCATTCAACACCCGATCACGAAGCGTAAGGGCCTTTACGTGAATGCGTTGTTCACAACCCATATCAAAGAATTACAGCGGAGTGAGTCGGACGCGATTCTGAGTTACTTGTACCGACACATTGTGTTACCTGAACACTGTTGTCGATTCAGTTGGGAGCCAGACAGCATTGCGTTTTGGGATAATCGGATTACGCAGCACAAACCGGTCAATGACTATTGGCCACAGCATCGACGCATGCAACGCATCACGCTCGATGATGGGGTGCGCCCAAGCGCTCACTGACGCGCAAAGCGTCGAATAATGGCCGCTGTTTCTTCGGGCTGATCCAGTAGGACGTGGTGAGCTGCGTCTTCCACCCAATACCAAGATGAAGGCGCGAATGAGGCCTTCGCGGCCAGCAGATTTTGCTCCCCCTCCGTTGTTGTCGGATCGAAAAAAACGCTGTGTCTGCCCGTGATCAGACCCTTTGGCATATCGAGCCTTGCGAGCATGGCGGCAGGGTCCAGGTTCGCATCGAGCGGCCTAAAGCGAGCAAGAAGTTGAAGGTCTAGTTTGAAACGAGCCCCCTGCGGTGTTTCTTTGATGGCATGCCGGGCAATGTGCTCGATGTACGCAGGATGCTGGATTGCTTGCGGGGGTCGCAGTCGAAACCGGCGGATCGCTTGGTCAATCGATGCGTAAAAGCGTGTTGGAGACTTGGTGTTCTGAGAGGGACTTGAAGGCCGTGGGCTTGAAGCGGTGCGCCTTGGGCCCAAGACGGAGTCAACGATCAAGAGTTTTGCTGCGAACCCTGGCTCTAGATAGCACGCAACCCTTGCAATGCTGCCGCCAAAACTATGGCCCACGAGAATGGGCGACGAGATCTGAGCGTCCTCGCACAGGGCGAGGATTTCCTCGGTGAAAAGAGGGTAGCTATAGATTGTCCGATGATCGCTATCCCCGCAGCCAGAAAGATCAATCGCGTAAAGGTCAAAGTCACGTTGCAAATACCAAACAACCGCATCCCACCAATGTGCGTGTGCGGCATGACCATGAATCAAAACGAGTGGTGGGAGGTGCGGATTAGGCCAGTGCAGGTAATGGATGGTTGCGCCCTTGGCTTCGACAAAACGCGATCGAGGTGAGAGCGCCTTCAGGCGGCTGATGATAGCCTCGTCCACGCAGATGCTCCCTCTGAATAATCCGCGTAGTATATCGGTTCCAATTCATGATCGAAGCGAGGCGAGTTGCTTGGCCAATCCATGGAACAATCGTTCGGCATCCGCTGCGATCGTTGTCGCACTTCTAGTTGGGGTCATCGGCGCGCTCAGTTTGAGCTCTCGAAGTCCTGTGCCCGAAGTCGAATCGCAATCACCGCGAGGGCAGACCAAGCCCGCTATACGATGGCGGACGCCCGTAGCCTTTGGTACGAACCTCCCGGCACTGGGTGACAATATCCTTTACGTCGCCGAGGCGCTTGAGACATCAACCGAGGGACGGATTCTTTTAGACGTTTATGAACCCGGAATGTTGGTCCCCGCGTTCAGCATTACAGAGAGCGTGCGAGATGGGAAGTTAGAGGCGGGCTACACTTGGCTGGGTTACGACCAGGGCCGAATCCCTGCGACGCCGCTGATTGCCGCGGTACCTTTTGGAATGGAGCCCTGGGAATACTCAGCCTGGTATTTTGAAGCGGGAGGTAAAGTTCTCGTCGAGAATTTATACGAACCTCATAATGTCCACCCGATTCTATGTGGGTTAATCGGCCCGGAGACTGCCGGCTGGTTTACGTTCCCTATCGTGCGATTGGAGGACTTTGAAGGACTTAAGATCCGATTTGCGGGCCTCGGAGGGCGAGTTCTGCAGCAGTTGGGCGCATCGGTAACCTTGATTCCCGGAGGAGAGATCTACCAAGCGCTGGAGAAGGGCGCCATCGATGCCACTGAATTTTCATTACCCAATGTGGATCAACGGTTGGGTTTTGCGGATGTGGCCAAATACAACTATTTCCCCGGTTGGCATCAAACCTTTACCGCTTTCCACCTCGTGGTCAATCGTGACACTTGGATGCAGTTACCCTCGTCCGATCA
>JALRJG010000270.1 GCA_023261215.1 Pseudomonadales bacterium
AAGCGGCCGAGATCGCCTCTCTAACGGCCTAAGTCTGCTTTTGCGCGGGCCATGGCTTCTGCGACCAGCTTTTGTTCCGTTCCATCAAGCCTCGCTTTAAGGCCTCTCGCCATTTCTGACAGCACCCGCGCAGCATACTCGTTATCCTGGATGCGCCGCCAATAGTTGGCCACCTTCCCTTCTGAACGAATCGGACTCGGAACATCCAGTCGAGGCACGGTGTTTTCGCACATAAAGAGTGCGGGTACCAAGGTGCAGTCAGCCCGCGTTAACTGATCGCTCGCGGCGAACCCGTCTTCGGCAATGTGCGCCTCTAAAGCCCCCATCCCTCGATTCACCTGCCCCATGAGCAGATCCACCACACCTTGATTTCGAGTCGCTTTATTGGCCTGACTAAGCGACATGAAAATATTGTTCATCAAGTAGATGTCGGCGATCCGAGAGATCACCCGAACATTCGCTCGCTCAATAGGGTCTCGACCGACCATGGCTTTATTTGGGTAGGTATCATCGAGATACTCTGCGATGACCTCAGACTCTGGAATAATCGCATGGTCCGTCTCGAGGATCGGAATTCGCCCGATGGGAGAAAATTCCTTTAACCGACCCGAAAAAAACTTGGCGAGTGGTAAATCAAAGGCCACTTCATCTTCAATGCCCATGGCATAAATTTGCATCCGGATTTTTGCCGAATAGGGGCTAAGGTCGCCGGTGTATAGCTTCATGGGCAGTCTCGGTCAGTCGCGCTGACGCCAATGTAACAGAATTACGACCCTACGGTGGCGATAGCCTGTTAGCCATCGAACCTAAAAGGACGAAGTTCGTGCGCTCTTAGCAGAATCAAGGCCGTGCATCTCGCGAGTCGTGCAGACCTCCCCGAGGGCAAACCCTCAAGACGCCACCCTCGGGTTTACAGCCTTACCTAAACTAGTTCCTAGTCGGAGGCAGGCTGAGAAACCAAAAAGGCCCAAGCCGCGGAACCGCTTCTCTTCCTCCAATAACAGCTAACCCAATAGCGATTCATGAGGATCTGGGTTACCTTCCTCGATCATCAGAAAAACTCAATTGAAGAGATAACATCATGATTACAGCGCTGTACGCCGCTTTGCTGGCCATTTTGCTTTTTGTGCTATCGATCAGAGTGATCGGACTTCGAGGTAACCCTGCGTTTTCTTTCATCGCGCAAGGGAAAGGTGACGATGCATTGCTTCAGCGAGCCATCCGCGCCCATGGCAACCTCACGGAATATGCGCCAATGATGTTGATCCTCTTGGCCTTCCTTGAGCAATCAGGGACCTCAGCGATGAAGCTCCATATGCTTGCGGTTTCGTTTTTATTGGGACGGTTGATGCATGGACTCTGCATGGGGTTTATGAAATCGAACATGCCCTTGCGGGTGGGCGGCACAGCCTTGACGCTATTCCCACTGATCATCGCCGCTGTGGCGCTTTTGATGCAGCATCTTCAATAGGTTCACCGTGACGAGCTAACGCTGGATGGCCGCCTATTCGACTTAGACGTGTGATGGGCCAACCTGGTTGGCAAGCGCCGAGGTGGGTTCTCGGCTTCAATGTTCAAGTCTTTTGCCGGCATCAAAGCACCAAAAACCTAAAGCGTCCTGAAACGCCCACATCCTCGCGGATGCAGTCCACTTAATCTAGGTGAAATGACATCTTGTCGTATCGAGGCTTCGAATGGGTCAGGTGAGCATTAACATGCGGCCGTCAGCATCGGGAGCCGAAGATATGTCTCAGCGCGTCAACAAGCATCATCATTTAATACGAACCGACCCTCATGCCCCTGAGGATCTGTCTCCAAAAGACCGCCTGGCACGCTTAACCGAGAAGAAAATGCACGGGATCGCTTTTAGTGCCTACACCAAGGACCAAAAGCCCGGTGATCAATTGGGTCAGGCGCAAATCAACCGGCGCCTCGGCATCCTCGCACATCAATTCAATTGGGTGCGATCGTTCTCTACAACAGAAGGCAACGAACTGATTCCCCGTGCGGCAAAAGCCTTTGGACTCCAGACGCTCACGGGTGCCTGGCTCGGTCGCGACCCAGCGAAGAACCGCGCAGAGATCGATCAATTGGTTGCACTCGCTGACGAAGGGGTCGTCGATATTGCAGCTTGTGGCAACGAAGTCTTGTACCGAGGTGATTTGGATGAAGGCGCCCTGCTCGACCACATGGCGGAACTAAGAGGTCGTCTGCCGAGCCATATCCCAATCGGTTATGTCGATGCTTACTATGAGTTCGAGGATCGACCCGCCCTTGTTACCGCATCCGACGTCTTGCTCATTAACTGCTACCCCTTCTGGGAGGGCTGCGCACTGCCTTATGCCATTCTCTACATGCAGGACATGTATCGCCGCGTCAAAAAAATCGCTCAAGACAAACGCGTCATTATCTCTGAAACTGGCTGGCCAACTGCAGGAGGCGCGTTTTATGGCGCTGAGTCGTCAATGGAGGGCGCACTGGACTACTTCCTGCGGGCGATGGAATGGGCATCGGAGGAAAATATTGAAATGTTTTACTTCTCCTCTTTTGATGAGGCATGGAAAGGCGCCTCAGAAGCTG
>JALRJG010000271.1 GCA_023261215.1 Pseudomonadales bacterium
AGAGACGCATCGGATAACCATTTTCGGGCCGCAAAGGCTCGCCGTTCTGAAACAGCGCGATAAGCGCATCATCAAGGAGTTTCTGGATCGGAATGCTCCGAGCCATGTGCGCAGCGTCCGCCCCATCCGCAATCGCCCATTGCGCTTGCGAACCCAAGCCCGCCTCTTCGAGCAGGTAACGTACGGGCACGCCGGTCCACTCGCTTTCTGAGACCAAGCCATGTAGTCCACCGGCGGAAATTTGCGCGGGTTGGGGCGCGATCATCACGCCAGAATTCCCAGAGCACTCCAAGAACTGATATCGCGTCACCATGGGGTAACGCACCAGTTGGTCAACGGAAACGGCCATGGGCCTGTCCACCAGCCCGAAAATTTTGAGCTCATGGGTATCTGCATCGATGGTGGGCACACCCGCATGATGACGCTCGAAATGCAGTCGACTTGGGGTTAGCGTGCCAGATAAAGATTCCAGCGGCGTTCGTGAGGCACCGCTGCCCTTCGTGCCCGGCTGGCTGCCGATGCCAATCCGCTCGAGTGCTGCGCTCCGATCGGATAATCGGCCGACGGGTAACATGGGGCCACCCGGCATCGCGCCAAAAGCTTGCGCACCCGCGACCATCAATGGGGCGGCCAGTGCGCCACCCAGGAGGTGGCGTCGACTTAGCAAACCACCTTCGGCCTCCAGCCCTTCACGATCGTCACTCATCGCGGCACCTCTCTTGTTCTAGAACGTTAGAAATCTAAATTGGGTGGCACCAGCACGGGTTCGTTGCCCATCGCCCCCCAACAGACGAGACCTGTGGCGTCTTCTGCACAACTATGATGACCACCCACACTGACTTGAACCGGTTGATCAAGCGGCGGAACTTCCAACTGACCTTGATCGTTGCTTCCCCAACAATGCACACCCGAATCATCTAGGGCACAGGTGTGCTCGTAGCCCACACTGATGTCTCGCGGCCGCACCAGAGCCAGTGACTGGGCTTGGCCACGGCGATTATCTCCCCAACACACCACACCGGAATCATCCAGCGCGCAGTTGTGATTTCCAAGGCCACTCGCCACGAACTTGGGGTTTGATAGGGTAGGAACGTCTGTTTGACCAAGCGTATCCGCTCCCCAACATTTCACGCCATTATCGGTTAGCGCGCAGGAATGATAGAGACCCGTCGTCACCTGCCTTGGGTTTTTCAAATTCGGCACCGTCGCCTGACCGTTGAAATCCCAACCCCAACAACGAACGTTGGCACCATCCAGCACACAGGCATGGCGGCCGCCCGTCGCAATTTGGAGCGGGTTCATCATGAAGGGAGGACTCGTTTGTTGTTTAGCGGACTCGCCCCAACATCGAACTTCCGTGCCGCTAATCGCACAAGAAAAATCGAATCCGGCGCTGACCTGTTTAGGTTCAGTTAAGGGCGGGACCTCCGTTTGCCCCACGTCATTGTCGCCAAAGCATTTAACTCGGCCTTCATTGAGCAGACACGCATGCGTGCTGCCATTACCGATAATCAATCGCTTATCTAGAATCGCTCTAAGAACAGGCAAATCCTCTGCAAACTGAGTCGGATCAGAAACCTCTAGAACGGCGGTCTGCTCACGCTGGAAATACTCAAATAACGACACGGTTTCGGTAGGTTCCGTTTGCCCGCTGGTCTCTGCCGAGAACGCCATTTCACCGGCATCGTCCTTAAAACTGCGCGCCCTGCCCCAACATTTGACCTGGTTCTCATCCCATACACAGTTGTGACCACTGCCCACCGCCAGATGGTTGGGTGATTTGAATCGTGTCTGCGGGTAGATCTGACCCTGGTTGCCGTGCCCCCAACAGGTGACCTGCCCATCATGAAGCGCACACGAATGAAGACCGCCGACCCCAATTTGGGTCACGCCAGTCAAGGATGGCGGCGTTGCTTGACCGAATTGGTTTTGCCCCCAGCAGACCGGTATACCTGCATCCACTAGGCACGCGTGAAAACTGACCGAGACGGCCTCTACGTTGCGGCGCTTCTGGTAGACCTCACTTTGGACCCAAGGAGCACCCCAACAACTCACCCGACCGCCAGAGATCGCGCAGGTCGCATCAACCCCGGCGTCCAGTGCATCGACTTGAACCAACGCAGGTGCATCGAGCTGACGCTGATTCGCTGCGCCCCAACATTGGATGCCGGTCTCATCAGCCGCGCATGCATGCTGGCGACCGACGGAGACAAGATAGGGCCGTTGAAGTGGTGGGATATCGAGGATACCGTCCGAGGCGTTCCCCCAACAGTAGACCTTTTGTTCCGCTATTCCACAGTTCGTGCCCCCATGCCCCAAACTGATCTGTTGCCATGAATCAACATCCGGGACTTGACGAAGGTTGAAAGGGTTTTCTCCCGAGCAAAGCACTTCACCCTCATCCAGCACGCAAATGCTTTGGGGGCCAGCCTCAAGCTGCGTCGGGCCAGCCGCGCGCACATCAAGCCCGGTGGCGACGAGGATCATCATCCAGAGCGCCACCATGACACGGGTGCTATCGATCAAACCATGGGCTAAAAGCTTAATAACATGCACTCTAAACGTTCTGCTTTTTT
>JALRJG010000272.1 GCA_023261215.1 Pseudomonadales bacterium
CCTCGAATGACTTCGACTCTCTCTTCCCCCACGGATTGGCCAACCTGGACGCCTGACCTTCGAACCTCGCTCATTTTTGTGGTGCGTGATGAGCAGGTGTTGCTGATTGAGAAAAAAACGGGCATCGGTAGGGGCAAGATCAATGGACCTGGCGGAAAAATCGAAGCCGACGAGTCACCTGCAGACTGCGCACGACGCGAACTGCAAGAAGAACTGAAAGTCATCGCTACTGAACCTCAACTCGTCGCAAGACTTTTTTTCAGCGACGTAGAGGACCTCAACATCCTCGTCTATGTTTTCCTCACCGATCAAATGATCGGAGACCCCGTCGAGACCAAGGAGGCCAAGCCCCTCTGGTCATCACCGGACAACCTGCCACTGGATGACATGTGGGAAGACGATCAGTACTGGCTGCCTCAGGTTTTGAACGGCGAGAGTATTGACGGCTACTTTCATTTTCGAAACGAACGATTGTTGGAATTTACCGTTCAGCCTTTGGGTACAGGCAACCCTCCGCATCTCTGAGCCATCAGGGGTCTCAGCGAGGACCCCTGCTTCCGCCCACCCTGTTTTCTTGCGTTATTGCTACGCTTATCCAAAACCCGTAGACCTTCCGTCTCTCCATCCCAAGGTGAGGCGGAATGCCCTCCTAGATCCCACCTGCGCGCTCTCCCCGCAAGCGATCGAGACGCCCGAGACAGATTTTCGAGCGATGCGCCATTGGGATGAACGCCTAGTCTCCTCACGGAGACCTTACTACAGTGGCCTCCTTGCTTTAGCCCTTTTAAAGACTCAGTTGAATACCGAGCCAACGAGCGAATGATGCTCGATCCAAAGCGCACTTGGATGGCGCAATCTTCTCCAGACGAAGTCCTCACGTTTCAATGCTAGAGGTCGCCAAGCGTAGAAATCCTAGTTAAAGATTTCCTCAAAGAAATCGGTGGTCGATCGATCAGCGCGACGATTGGCGCGCTCTGAATAAACCGTGCCAAAGTCTGGATTGTTGGCGCCTGGGTTTGTGAAAGCATGGGTCGTTGCGCCATAAACATGCATCTGCCAGTCCACACCTGCCGCCGTCATCTCTTGCTCGAACGCCACCACCTGCTCGGGCGGCACCATGGGATCATCATGGCCATGCAGGCAAAGCACTTTTGAAGTCATGGCTTCATTGGCAACCTCACCAGGACTAAAGATCCCATGCACGCTGACCACCCCAAGCACGTCTGCGCCACTTCTGGCTAATTCAAGAACGCACATCCCACCAAAACAGTAGCCAATTGCTGCCACTTGCTGTCCGTTTACCTCAGGTTGCGCCCGCCCGGCAGTCAAGGCCGCATGCACTCTCTGCCTCAGTTTGAGGCGATCCATCGCAAATGGCCCCATCAGACTACTGTTGTATTCAACGTCGCCATCACGGCCGAACACGCCCTTGCCATACATATCTAGGGCGAAGGCAGCATAGCCTCGGTCAGCCATTTCATTGGCCTTATCGATGGCGTATTGCCTGCGCCCGGTCCAGTCATGCGCGACCAAAATTAACGGAAGATCGGACCCGCCCGGGGTGACAAAATAGCCCTCCAGCAAGGTGCCATTGTCCTCATACTCTACGTAACGATGCTCCATATTTTGATCTCCTCTCGTGTTCGTTGGCCAACCTCAATGGGCCAGACTCATTCAACTTACGGTGGGTCGATGGGTGCTGCGATTGCCCGAATCTAAGCCTTCTTAAACACCTAACGGACGCACTCGTAAGCGTTTTGAGGATAATCCTGAGACCGCGCAGGCTCAAGCATTGATACGCTAGCACCCAGCGTGGCCGCATCGGCTAGAGCGCGGCAACGATGACGTCGGCAATCTCCTCAATCGCTCGGGCGTTTGGATGATATCCATCAGTCGCCAAAAGGCTCGCGTCGAATTCAGTTGCAAGGTCAACTCCGATCACCCCGTGGTGCGCGCCAATCACCCAACCAAGAACGCGATTGAGCATGGCGGCCCGAATACCCAGCATCGCCCTGAGCGGCTGAGGCAACATCGGGAACCGATCCATAGGAGGCACCATCAAAAAAACCAACGTTGCATCGGACGAATGCTCTCTCAACCGCGCGATCAATAGCATCAGCAACGATTGCCATTTGACCAGCGATGTCAGTCGCGTCACATCGTTGACGCCCACCGAAATAATAACGACATCGAACTGACCCTCGACACCGTCGTTCAATAGGCGAATCACATCATTTAAGGTCGCGCCATCCTCAGCCCTAATCCGCCACTCCACATGCGAGACCGTGTCCGGACGCCATCTCAATGCAACTTGTGGCACGAGGGACAGGGCCGTGTTCTCAATGCCAACTCCCGCAATCACGCTATCGCCTAATCCCAGCAGTCGAGCGCCAGACGGCTCGCGCGCCCTCGCGCCCGCTGGCGCCGCCCCAGTCAATGCCGAACTCGCATCGGTTGAGGCTTCGAACACAGTCACTGTTCCGGTCTTGGGGCCGTCCGCAGGCCCCAGGCGCAAGGCCTTGCGTCTCACCCACCAGCCCTGCAGGGCGATCAGCGGGATCAGGACGAGAC
>JALRJG010000273.1 GCA_023261215.1 Pseudomonadales bacterium
GATCAGAAAGACTTTGATGCTTCGTTTCATTACTACGCGCTCGCGAATCAGAGTCATCGCGACACCATCGCCTACGACCCAGTGCAAACAGAAATCGCGCACGAGCGCATGCGAGAGGTCTTCACGAAGACTTACTTCGATAAAGTGAAATCTGCCAGTTTGGGCTGCGCCGATGGAGATCCCATATTTATCGTCGGCTTGCCGAGATCGGGGTCAACGCTCCTTGAGCAAATTCTCGCGAGTCATTCGATGGTGGATGGCACCAGCGAACTGCCAGACATCTCGATGATCGCACAGGGGTTGGCCAGGCCACGGAGTGGCCAGGCGTTTCCGCAGTGTCTATTGGACTTGCCCGAGGGGCGCTTGGCCGAGCTTGGCGCACAATATCTGGATCAAACCCGCCGTCATCGGGGAGGCGCGCCTTTTTTTACGGATAAGATGCCGAATAATTTTGCTTACGTCGGCTTCATTAAGGCGATTTTGCCCAACGCGAAGATCATCGATGCCCGCCGTCATCCAATGGACAGTTGCTTTGGATGTTTCAAGCAGCATTTCGCCAAAGGTCAGACCTTTACCTACGATTTGTTTGAGCTGGGGGAGTTTTACCTCGAGTACGAGCAAATCATGCGGCATTGGGACGAGGCGTTGCCCGGTGAGGTGCTACACGTTCAGTACGAATCGGTCGTGGACAACCTTGAGGTCGAGGTTCGGCGCATCCTCGAATTCTGTGGGCTACCATTTGAGCCTGAGTGCGTCTCGTTTCATGAAACAAAGCGAGCGGTGCGTACGGCAAGTTCTGAACAGGTCAGGCAACCCATCTACCGAGGCGCCATGCAGACCTGGAAACGATACGGTTCGAATCTTGATGGCCTGAGAGAGATCTTGAATCCGGTGTTACCGCTGGCTGATCGAATCGAAGCATCATGACACTGCCCAAGCTTTTAGCCACTTCCGTTGTGCGGGGCTCAGAGAAGGGGCAAAGCCATGGGGGTGTTTATTTGATTGATTTCGCTTCTCAAACGGTAGAACAGAAGATCGATTGGAATACGAGCGAAATTGATTTTACGGGTAGAGGCTGGGACCGCGGTCTTCGCGGGATCGAATTTACCGAGGATACGGTGTGGATCGCCGCGAGTGATGAACTCTTTTGCTACACGCCGGATTTTGAACTGATCGCGAGTTACCGAAATCCTTACTTAAGACATTGCCATGAAATTTGTCGACGGGATCAGCTCCTGTTTCTGACCTCCACAGGGTTCGATTCGATTCTGGTGTTTCACTTAGAGTCCAGGGAATTCATCTGGGGGCTGTACGTTTCAAAAAATGGCCGGCAGTGGGTGGGGCAACGATTCGACCCGAGATCCAAGGGCGGGCCGCCTTTTGCCAACAACTACCACCTGAACATGGTGATGGTGGATGGCGATGGCGTGTATTTCAGCGGTCTGAATACCGAAGCACTGCTCGCGTTGTCATCCTCGATGGACATCAGTGAATACTGCAGTTTACCCAGGGGCTGTCACAACGCTCGGCCTCACCTCGGCGGCGTGCTCTTCAACGACACCCGATCAGACGTGCTTCGATTTGTTTCTCGTGATGGCGGTGGCGCCGTCATCCCAGTGCCTATGTTTTCGGCGGAGTCGCTCGAGTATCAGGGCGTCGATGATTCGAACATTGCGAGGCAGGGATTCGGTCGTGGGCTATGTGTGCTCGATGAGGAACTCGTGGCCATCGGCTCATCGCCATCGACTATTTCGATCATGGACATTAAGAGGGGCCAACGTGTCACGGGCGTCAATCTTACGATGGATATTCGAAACGCCATCCACGGGCTCGAGCGATGGCCGGCCCAGTGGACATAACGACAGTTGCGCCTCTGATCGTTGATGAGGCATAAAAAAAGCGCACAGAGTGCGCTTTTTTTGTTATCTCATCGTCCTCAGAAGTATCGTCTGAACGAGATACCGAAGTTTCTCGGCCGAATGACATTCGAACTATTGCGTCCCCACAATTGATCAAAGTCTTGTGAGTCCTCATACGTAATACCGCGTTCATCTGAGAGATTGTTGACAAAGATCTGTGCCCGCCAGTTCTCCATCTCCAGACTGAAAATGGCATCCGTCACTGCATAGTCCCCTTGGCGTAAGCGCGGAGCGGTGAAACCATCATTTAACTGGTTTAGAGAGTCGCCCACATAGTTATGCTGCAATCGAAGGTTGCCTGCGCCCCCCAATAAATTGAAGCCGCCGAAGTCGACGTACATCGAATAGGATCGATCAGCGAAGAGCGGCAGAGCCGATTTAGGATCTAAACCAGAGGGAATCGTGCCGCCTGCAGCCCGGGGTTCATCATACGCATCCGGCGCATTCACATAAGCATCACTGATATTGGTCAGATTGAAGCCGACTTCAACGTTGTCGCTGAGCAGGGCTTTAAATTCGATATCAAAGCCCTTGACCGTGGCATCCCCCACATTACCCACGACGATCTGGAAGGGCACACTGCCGTAAATGGGTTCTCCGTCGGCGTCGACCTCACTGAAACTCGCGAGGTTAAAG
>JALRJG010000274.1 GCA_023261215.1 Pseudomonadales bacterium
GAAATGATCGAGTTTCCTGGCAACCTTTTTGGGTTTGCTTTGAACCTGGAGCGAGATTCTGTGGGCGCGGTTGTGTTGGGCGATTACAAGAGTCTCCGTGAGGGACAGACGGCTCGCTGTACCGGCCGAATTCTAGAAGTGCCGACCGGTCCCGAACTCTTAGGCCGAGTGGTAGATGCCCTGGGTAATCCGATCGATGGCAAAGGCCCACTTAATGCGTCGGCTTCTTCACCGGTTGAAAAGGTCGCGCCAGGCGTGATTGCACGCCAACACGTTGATCAGCCCGTTCAGACGGGTCTGAAGTGTATTGATTCTATGATTCCCGTAGGCCGAGGCCAGCGTGAATTGATCATTGGTGACCGCCAGACCGGTAAAACCGCGATTGCTGTTGACACGATCATCAACCAACAGGCTTCCGGTATTAAGTGTGTTTATGTGGCGATCGGCCAGAAGTTTTCTTCAATTGCAAACGTCGTGCGAACGCTAGAAGAACACGGCGCAATGGAAAACACGATTGTGGTGGCGGCTGGCGCCTCTGATCCAGCGCCCATGCAATATATTGCCGCCTACTCGGGTTGTGCAATGGGTGAGTACTTCAGAGATCGTGGCGAAGACGCGCTGATTATCTACGACGATTTGACCAAGCAAGCATGGGCCTATCGTCAGATTTCACTGCTGCTTCGCCGCCCACCCGGTCGAGAAGCTTATCCAGGTGATGTGTTCTATCTTCACTCTCGGTTGCTTGAGCGTGCCGCGCGCGTCAATGCGGATTACGTTGAGCAGATGACCCAGGGTGAAGTGAAGGGTAAGACTGGGTCTCTGACCGCGCTGCCCATTATTGAAACTCAAGCGGGCGATGTGTCCGCGTTCGTCCCCACGAACGTTATCTCGATTACCGACGGACAGATCTTCCTAGAGTCAGATAAATTCAATTCAGGCGAAAGACCAGCAATGAACCCAGGGATTTCAGTCTCTCGAGTAGGGGGTGATGCGCAGGTCAAATTCATGTCAAAGATCTCGGGCGGTATTAAGCTCGCACTCGCACAATACCGAGAATTGGCAGCGTTCTCCCAGTTCGCGTCCGACCTTGACGAAGCCACACGCAGACAGTTGGAACACGGCGAGCGCATCAACGAGTTGATGAAGCAAAAGCAATACGCGCCCATGACGGTTGCAGAGATGGGTGTCGTCCTATTTGCAGCAAATGAAGGTTTTCTTGCCAAAGTGCCTGTGAACAAAGTCCTTGATTTTGAGTCGGCGCTGCTGAGCTACATGAAGACTTCGCATGGTGACTTCATGGATCAGGTGAACCGGGAAGGCAAGTACTCTGACGAAGTCGTCGATACGATGCGCTCAGCAATCGAAAGCTTTGTTGCAACGCAAACCTTCTAAGCTAGAAAGGAACTGACGCACCATGGCGGGCGCAAAAGAACTTAGAAAGCAAATAGGCAGCATCAAAAATACGCAGAAAATCACCAGCGCGATGCAAATGGTGGCTGCGAGCAAGATGCGTAAAGCCCAAGACCGGATGGCCAAAGGCCGGCCCTACACGGATCAGATTCGTGCGGTGATCAGTCATATGGCCAATGCCTCGAGTGAATATCGTCACCAGTTCATGGTCGAGCGAGAAGTGGCCCGGGTGGGCTACATCGTGGTCACTACCGACAAGGGCCTCTGCGGCGGCCTCAACGTGAATCTTTTGAAAGCCGTTGTCGCGGATATGAAGCGTTGGGTTGACCAAGGCGTGGAAGCGGATCTTTGCCTGATCGGCAATAAAGGGATTCAGTTTTTCAGAGCCTATGGCGGTCGTGTGGTCGCGGCGACTCAAAACATCGGTGAAACGCCTGCGGTCGCAGACTTGATCGGCAGCATCAAAGTGATGCTGGATGCCTTTGAGGAAGGCAAGGTCGATAAGATTTTTCTGGCGAATAATGTCTTCGTGAACACCATGAGCCAGCAGCCGACGGTCCGCCAGCTCGTGCCGCTCGACCCCATGGACGACGCCACGATGAAGCATCGTTGGGATTACATCTATGAGCCTGAAGCGCGGGATCTTATCGAAGATCTGCTCACGCGTTACATAGAGGCGCAGGTCTACCAGGCCGTAGTTGAAAACGTTGCCTGCGAACAGGCAGCCAAGATGGTCGCCATGAAGAGCGCCACCGAAAATGCTGGCGAGTTGATTGATGAGCTTGAACTCATCATGAATAACGCGCGTCAGGCAGCAATCACACAGGAAATTTCAGAAATTGTAGGCGGCGCCGCTGCGGTTTAGCGACGCGTCGATTAAGGAAGAGGAAAAAGGCATGGGTAGCGGACGAATTGTTCAGGTGATTGGTGCGGTTATTGACGTGGAGTTCCCACGCGACGACGTTCCCAATGTTTATGACGCGTTAGTGGTCACCAAGAGCGCGCTGACGTTAGAGGTTCAGCAGCAGTTGGGTGACGGGGTTGTTCGAACCATCGCTATGGGTAGCTCAGAGGGCGTGAGCCGCGGCCTCGAAGTTGAGAATACGAAAGCGCCGATTTCCGTGCCGGTGGGTGAGGAAACCCT
>JALRJG010000275.1 GCA_023261215.1 Pseudomonadales bacterium
TTGGGAGAGTCGCTGATAGAAGCGAGCATTCTCGACGTTTGCGGCATAGTTATCCCGCTCTGCAACTCGCTTTGCAGGCACGCCTGCGATCACCGAGTTGGGAGGAAACCGATCGCCTTCTTTTACGATGGCATGCCCAGCCACAATGGAACCGCGACCAATGTGCGCACCATCCATGACGGTGGCATTGATACCGATCAAGCACCCATCCTCGATGGTGCACCCATGAAGCGTGACATGGTGCGTGATCGAGCAATCTTCCCCAACGCAAGTGCCAACGCCATTGCCCTCGTGGATCATCACAAAATCTTGAATGTTACTTCGCGCGCCTACTCGAATCTCGTACAGCTCCGAGCGAGTCACGGCATAAGTCCAAATGGAGACTTCTGGGCCGACATAAACCTTGCCATGAAGTCTCGCGGTTTCGTGGATGAAGCCCGGTTCATCCAAGACCACATGAGGACCGATCGATTTTATGGTCATTTTCACTTCCTCTTATCCGCGCCTGGTCGGCCTAGCCGCTCTTAAATGGCATCGGTGATTAAATTCATCCCGCGGGTCAAGCCCTCTCCTCGGGTGTCTTTACCGGCTCTGGCTCGCTTGCCCTCGCTCGCTCGATAATCTGCGCGAGTTGCGGCCGATGCTCGCGCATTTCTTCAAGGGTGAGTCCTTCAAGTGAGTGCGGGTACTTGAGCCAGGCTTCCGTCTCATGAAGCACATAGTCGGGGACTCTCGGCGTCTGATTGCGGGTGGGTTTGTGATAAGGCACCGCGATCCTGATGTCCTCAGGCGTGTTTTTTCGGGCCCTAAGGCTCAGCTCGCGAATCACCGCATCCACGCTATGCCCAGTGTCGAACACATCATCCACGATCAACAATTTGGCTTCTTGGGTGACGCGGCTAACAAGATAACTGAGGCCATAAACTCGGACCGAAGATTGATCATCAATACCCTGATAAGACGCCGTGCGAATGGCAATGTGATCAGCATCGACGCCATAGGCTTTTAAAAACTCCTGAACGGCAACCCCCATCGGCACGCC
Organism: Pseudomonadales bacterium; assembly: GCA_023261215.1. Taxonomy (GTDB): domain Bacteria; phylum Pseudomonadota; class Gammaproteobacteria; order Pseudomonadales; family Azotimanducaceae; genus UBA9926. The sequence continues at coordinate 1,043 of JALRJG010000275.1, forward strand.
GCCCCGCCAGATCGCGACGATGAAATCGGGCCAAAAGCCGCTGGCCAAGACTTGGGCGCCTAGGTGCCACCCATCTTCCAGCAAAGTCTGTGCGTCCAAATAGCGCTTTGTCACCATGCTGCGGTATGCTCCCTCACAACCCACCGAGCATACCATGCAGGCTTCCAAGACTTTCCTCAGCGAGCAACGGATCATCGAGCAGAGCTTTGAACTCGCCGCTCAAATCTATGCATCGAATTTTAGACCCAGCTTCATCGTCGGACTCTGGCGGGGCGGCTCGACTGTAGGCATTTATGTCCAAGAGTGTCTTCAAACGCTCGGCGTTGACACAGATCACATCGCCATTCGCACGTCTTATGGCGGTGCTCAGCATTACGCAGACCAATGGCACGATCACTCGCCAGATATTCAAGTGCATGGCACCCAATATTTGATCGACACCCTGTCATTTGATGACCGTTTACTCATCGTAGACGATGTGTTCGCCACTGGCCGCAACATGTGCGCAGTGATCGCGCATTTGAAAGCGCACCTCAGGCGCAATCTCCCAAGCACTATCCGCTCCGCCTGCCTGTTCGAGAAACCCGAGCAAAGGCGGGTAGCGCTCAAACCTGATTATGCGCTTCATCAAACCGAAGATTGGCTGGTGTTGCCTTATGAAATTCAAGGGCTGACCGAAGAGGAGATTCGCCAACACAAGCCCTTTGTCCTGGAGTTAGCACACCGCTACAATCTCGGGGCCCCCAACCAGCCAAGCGAACCCTAGGCCCCAAATGCTCTACCCCTTTCTGGCATTGATTGCGACGATCGGCACCACGGCAATCCTTTGCAGTAGCGCTCGCTTTTGGGGTCATCAAATCTTGGGCCCGATCCTCGCGGGTAGCGTGGTCACATCCATTTTCATCGCTGGCAAGCTTGGCACCCTGGAACTGCCAGGATTTGCACCGATGGCGATCACTGTTTCGATTCTGATTTACAGCAGCACCTTCCTGATCACCGACGTCCTTTCGGAACTCGCAGGCGCCAAGGCCGCCCAACGCGCCGTTTTGGGCACGGCGCTCTGCTACCCTCTGGTTTTGCTCACCAGCCAACTTAGCGTGAATTGGACTCCGAGCCCCCTCTTTGAGGGTCAAGTCGCCTTTGAGGAGGTCATGACTTTTGCCGGCCGCGTCACGATCGCGTCCCTCGTGAGCTACCTCATCAGTCAAACCTTCGATGTCTGGGCCTTCCATGCCATCAAAGCCCGCACGGGCGAGGCAAAATTATGGCTTCGCAATAATGGATCAACGATGGTGAGCCAAGGCATCGACACGCTCATTTTTTATGGCATCGCGTTTTTCGGCGTCATCCCTTTTGAGGCGCTCATCCAACTGACGTTGCTCGGCTATGGACTCAAAATGGTGATCGCCTTGATCGATACGCCCTTTGGCCAGTTTTTGGCCCCCGGCGTGCCCGATGGTGCCCAGGTCGATATCGTCATCCGCCCCCAGCACATCAGATCGGAAGAGCACA
>JALRJG010000276.1 GCA_023261215.1 Pseudomonadales bacterium
GACATCGTCATTTTTATCCTGCGCCAGAAGCTTGTCCGTACCGGCGTAGTAGTCACCCACATAGATCGTTGGCACATAAAACGTGCCATGTTCGACCATTAACGCGATGGATTCATCATTCAGATAGGTGCCATGCTCGATTGAGCGAACACCCGCGCGAACGGCCTGATTGATGCCCTCTGTCGCATGCGCATGGGCTGCTACCGGCACATTGTGTCGGCTAGCCTCGGCGACCGCCTCCGCCAGCTCATCCGGGCTGAACGCCACATTCTTAGGGTCATCTCCCACAGAATGGAATGCGCCAGTAACCAACAATTTGATCCAATCTGAGCCGTACTTGATCTCTTCTCTGACCGCTTTACGCACGGCATCCGCGCCATCGACAATGAGGCCGTCTGCAACGATCGCTTGCTCAGGCGACAAATAGTTCACATCCCCGCCCCCGCCGGTAATCGAGAGGTAATGCGCCGCGCCCGTAATCCGCGGGCCATGGAACACGCCAGCCTCAATGACTCGATGGATATCCTGGTTACCGTAATAGACGTCGGCGTCACCCATCACACGTACGGTGGTCCATCCATGTCTCAACATGTTCTGCAGTGCGGCCAGTCCAAGCAGTGCCTTGTAGGCCGAAGACCCAGCGAGATGCGCACCCTGATAATCGTCAGCGTATATCAAAGGGTGCTCGTGACCGTTAATTAATCCCGGCAGGAGCGTTGTCCCCACAAGCCTCTTGCAGCTGGATGGGTCCTCCAGCGCAGATTGCGGTTTGACCGCCACGATGCGCTCTCCTTCGACCACCACCGCATAGTCCTTCAGGGACTCAGCACTCACACCATCAATCACCGCATCGGGGCACCAAGCGGTAGGCTCGGCATGGGCCAATGCGGCACTCGCCGTCATCGCAACAAAGAGGGCCAACGTAGTGAAATTACCCATGGCTCGATACTCCCTTTTCTTGATACCGCCTGCCCCATCTCGACCTTGATACGCACTCGGGCGCCTCGGGCATCGCTTGATCAGACTCGCTTTCGGCTCCATTATCACTGCAATCAAGCCAGCATGCGATGTGAAATGGACATTGGCGTTCCTATCAAAGAGTTGGGCTCTTACCCGATTGAGGCCCTCAAAGCGCGAATTCTAGACCTGCCTGAGGAGGCTTGGTGGGGCAATCAGTTTCGTCAACACGAATACGAAGTCCATCAGCACACGCAATCCATTATGATGGTGTTTACCGATGGCCATGGCTGGCCAAATATTGAGGTGTCTCGCGATGCTGGGTGGGAATTGCTCGCCGAAGACGCGGTACCGCTCATGCATCAAATCCTAAATGATCACTACCCGCCCGGCGGGACCATCATTCGTGCCATGGCCGCCCGACTCGAGGCAGGCGGCATCATTAAGCCGCATCATGACGGGCATCCTTCCTTTCACTACGGACATCGTATCCACATTCCCATTTATACAAACCCCCGAGTGCGTTTCATGATCGACGGGCGCCCCCAAAGGATGGAAATCGGCAAGGTTTACGAGATCAACAATCAGAAGCGTCATAGCGTGATGAACAAGGGTGATGAGGGTCGCATCAATTTTATCTTCGACTACATACCGCCGACCAAAATCCAACGTTAACTTAACCGCGTCATACGGTTTTCACCTAACCTGAACGGTCTCAGTCACTGCGCCTACCGCCCGTTAATCAGGGCCCGCAAACCGCGAGCAATGCCTGAGTCAACGGAATCGCCGATTTAAAAACGAGCGGGCTATCCGCCCGACAGGACGCGACGATGCTGGGGAAAAGCCTGCAACAGATAATCCATCGCGATGGCTTTGGCTGCGCGTTTCGTGAGTGATTTTGGCATGACCAAGAGCGACAGCCAGAGACCATCAACCAACGCAAGATACCCAGTGGCGAGTGTCTTGGGCTCAAGATGCCGGTAGCCGCCCTCACGGATCAGTTCACCCAGCACCTGTTCAAGCTTGGTCGCAGCCATTTGATCCATCCTCGAGCAAATCTTTTGATAGATGGGCATGGCGCTGGCTTCCCCATAAAACGCGAACCAAACCGCCATCTTCTCTCGATTCGTGACCCTGGCACTGAACTGAAATTCAACCAGCGCAGCGAGTTGCGCGGCGGGTGAGGCGTCTGCATCCCCTTCCAGGATCTCCACCTGGCCTTCGTGATACTCAGCCATGACAGACTCGAGGGTTGCACGCAGAAGGTTTTCTTTACTTTGAAAATGCAGGTTCGCGATACCGAGGCTGAGACCTGCCTCTCGCGTGACCAATTGCACGGTGGTTGCAGACAAACCGTATTTTGCGATGCAGCGGATGGTGGCTTGAATCAGCTCACGGCGCCGCTCCGCTTTCGGCCGAATTTGTCGTACTTTTTTCTGCTGCCCAGAAGTGGGTTGCCCTTCGGCTGGGGCGTCCCCTGTCCGCTTTGTTTTTCTGCTTGCCGTTCGGCCGTAACTGCCTTGGGCGGGCGCGGCGCACCATCGATCCCGCACGCAGCCGTAAGGACACCACAAAGAGCAAAACAGGTGAAT
>JALRJG010000277.1 GCA_023261215.1 Pseudomonadales bacterium
CTTGTCAGAACGCCGTGGGTTGAACTTCCTGTATTCGCGCCGAGTGCCCGCATACCGCCAAGTAATACCGTCATCTCCGGCACCGTAAGACTCAGCTGGTCCGCGCGGTCGACAAGCATCTCGGTCGGCGAGCGGTAGCTCTTGTCTGGGTCATAGTAATTCCTGAACGCATCACCACTGGTTTCTAGAAGCGCAAAAGACTCAACATCGGTCTGTTCTTGGCTTGCATCGCCTCGACCTGGCGTGAACGGCACCGTAATCGCCTGGCCACCTGCTGCTGCCGCCATTTCAACCCCAACCGCACCCGCCAACACAATCGTGTCAGCAAGGGAAATCTGAACGCCGCGCTTAGCGCTCTCGTTGAACGCATCTCGAATGCCCTTCAAAACACTCATGGTTTGAGTCAGCGTCTCAGGATCATTCGCTGCCCAACCGCTTTGCGGTGCGAGCGCCACGCGTGCGCCATTGGTACCACCGCGCATGTCACTGTCGCGATACGAAGCGGCCGAAGCCCAAGCCGCCTTGACCAAATCGGTTGCAGACACGCCTGACGCTCTAATACTGTCCTTCAAACGTTTGACGTCTCTTGCGCCCACCAGCTTGTGCTCGGGTGCAGGCACCGGATCCTGCCAGATTTGAATTTCAGCGGGCACATCACTGCCTAGATATCGCGCGCGAGGCCCCATGTCTCTGTGGGTCAATTTGAACCATGCCTTGGCGAAGGCCAGCTGATATTCCTCTGGGTTTGCCAGAAACCGCTCAGCAACGGCTCGATAGGCAGGATCATACTTCAACGCCAAATCTGCAGTGGTCATGACCGGTGGATTAAATTTGCCTTCGACATGCGCGTCAGGCACCACCGCGTGCATCGATTCATCTGTGGGAATCCACTGAACTGCACCCGCCGGACTGCGCGTCAACTGCCAGTCGAAATTCAGTAGGTTTTGAAGATAGAGCGTCGTCCACTGAGTTGGCGCTTGTGTCCATGCACCCTCCAACCCACTGGTTACGGTGTCTTCGGAGTGCCCCTTGCCGCACTTGTTCTTCCAGCCCAGACCCTGCTGCTGGATTTCACCGGCACCTGGCTCCACACCAACACACTCACCCCCCTTGTGGGCGCCATGCATCTTGCCAAAGGTATGCCCGCCGGCGACCAAGGCTACCGTCTCCTCGTCATTCATCGCCATGCGACCGAAGGCGACCCTGATGTTCTTCGCTGAACCTTCAGGGTCTGGTTTGCCCATTGGACCCTCAGGGTTAACGTAGATGAGTCCCATGTGGGTTGCGCCGAGAGGCCGTTGTAATTTGCCATCCTTGGTCCGCCGATCGCTGGCCAACATTTCGACCTCAGGTCCCCAATACACCACATCGGGTTCCCAATCGTCAGAGCGACCACCGGCGAAGCCAAAGGTTTTAAACCCCATATTTTCGAGCGCCACATTGCCGGCCAGAATCATCAAGTCGCCCCAAGAGATGCTGGCGCCGTACTTTTGCTTGATGGGCCAAAGTAACCGTTTGGCCTTGTCCAAATTCCCGTTATCTGGCCAGCTGTTCAGGGGATCAAAACGCATTTGCCCGCCATCGCCACCGCCGCGCCCATCGAGTGTTCGATAAGTGCCCGCGCTATGCCACGTCATTCGAATAAAAAAAGGACCATAATTACCCCAATCAGCAGGCCACCAATCTTGCGAGTCAGTGAGCACCGCATCGATGTCTGCTTTCAGAGCAGCCAAATCAAGCGCTGCGAATGCTTCCGCATAATTAAAATCCGCGCCCAAAGGGTTCGAGCGCGCGTCGTGATCCCTGAGTGGGGCTAGATCTAACTGATCAGGCCACCAAAACTGATTGTTTCGCGTTTTGCCCGCAGACTCCGCAACCGATTTCGCCGCTTCATCCGGATGCCCATGGCCATCCGCCCAAACCGTTGCTTGCACACTGGCCAAACCTATCGACACCATGGCAGCGCCGGCGATCCCCCGTAAACTTTTCCAAGTCGTCATGCTTCCCTCTCCCGTCATTATTGTGTGTCGCGGATTACCCTACAGAGGTATTCGACCGCGTCTTTTAATTACTTTCTCGGTTCTTTTACGCAGAGTTTTGAACTCTGCCTACGATTTGTATAACAAATTGTTTCGATAGGAACGATCTACTGGCTGAATCGTTCGTAACGTATACACCCTGCGCCTTACGGACCACCGAGCTTCAACGAGTTGCCGAGAAGAGGCGCTCGCATTCTTAGACTCATCACTTTCTGAAGGTGTGCGCTGGGCGCGCATCAATGTTGGATTAAAAAGCGGATGACGAGCCGCCACCGACATCCACTGGCTTTCAGTTACGCATCCTCAGACCGCTGCATGACAAGGCCAATCTGCCTGGATTGCGCGACCAATTGTCCGCTGCTGTCCCATAAGCACCCTGACTCGACCATTCGACCGCCGGTCAAATCGTTGGTCTGAAATTCGGCGAGGATCCATCCCGGGTGGGGTCTTCGCCTGACGTGGACCGTCAATTCGATGGTTGGCACCCAGCCCACTT
>JALRJG010000278.1 GCA_023261215.1 Pseudomonadales bacterium
CGCTAAGTATAGAAGTCAGAACTGGTTTTTCCTAGCGAAATCATCGTTTTGCTAGCGGAATGCACGTAGATTCACCACCCTGATGAGCTTTCATTCATCTAGCTGCTATTGATCAGCCTTTTGCTGCCCATAGAACTGGCGCAGGCGTTGCCGTTCTTCCTCACTCAACGACGACGGCGCTCTGTGGATGAGCTCCGCCATCTCCGCCTGCCGCCTTCTATGATCGGCGCGACTCGCTCGATGTCGCAGGCGCTCGACAAATTCGGACTTAAGGAAGGAAACATCGAGCACAGGGGTGTAATCGAACGCCAGTTTTAAGCTTTTCGCCAAAGGAGAACTTGCAAAATGACCAATTAACTGGCCCGGCGTTTTAAGGCCCTCGGCTCTAATGTTCTCGCACACAAGGCGAAGCACGCCATCAGCCCCCTCTTGACCGAGACCCAGAATCACATCCGCGTCCAAGTCTTCTGCCAGCTCAGGATGCAGCACCAGCAGCGCGAGGTCAGTGTCCACGGCGGCTCGCTGATCATCGCCCCGTCCCGGCAGAGGCTCTACTTCCGCAGAAGACCGAGTCTCGACAGACTGATCTACCGGCCGAACGGCTTGAGCAACCGGTAAGGTCTCTGCAATTTGATCCAAGCGCTGTTGCGCGACACCGGTTTTCGCGGTGACTTCATCGAGCATCAGTTGCTTAAAGGCCCCGGCCGGCATAGTCGAAATCCACTTTACGGCTTCCTTCGCCAATGCGGCCTTACCTGCAATGCTGGCGAGATCATGCCCCGCGGATTTTAAGTCGCCTGACAGTTTCTCAAAGAGCCAGGCGGAGACATCTAAGCCCGCTTTGACCCGATCCAAAAACCCCTCTTTGCCTTCTCGACGCACCACAGAGTCAGGATCATCCCCCTCGGGAAGGAACATAAACGTTGCGCGTCGCCCATCTTCCAGGTGCGGCAACAAGAGCAGCAACGCTTTGCCTGCAGCAGCCTGACCTGCTCGATCGCCGTCAAAACAGAACACAAGATCAGACACCTGCCTAAACAGTCGGCCCAAATGTTCATCTGTTGTCGCGGTGCCAAGCGTTGCGACCGCAAAAGTGACGCCGAATTGCGCCAACGCGACGACGTCGAGATAGCCCTCAACAATGATTAACCTGGACAGCCGATTGGTTGCACGTCGCGCTTCATAAAGACCATACAGTTCGCGCCCTTTATGAAAAACAGGCGTCTCGGGCGAATTCAAATACTTCGGTTTCGCATCGCCCAGGACTCGACCACCAAAAGCAATGGTTCGGCCTCGAAGGTCCCTTATCGGAAACATAATCCGGTCTCGAAAGCGATCGTAATGACCCGTTTCATCTTCCTTTTGAACGAGCAATCCCGCCTCTAGGAGGAGCGACCGAGTCTCGGGCTCGTCATCGACCAACAGGTGATTCCAGCCGGGGGGCGCATAGCCCAGTTCGTAGCGAGCCGCAATCTCACCCGTCAACCCTCGCCCCTTTAAATAGGCGACAGCTCTTTCTTTGTCAGGATGGCTTCTGAGCTGATGCTTATAAAACGATTTGGCCGCCTCCAGTTGATCGTAGATCAGCTGTCGTCGGCGCTTGCGGCTCGCATCCTCACCGCCTTCTGATTGGGGAACTTCGAGCCCCAGCCGTTGAGCCAAGCGCTCCACGGCTTCTGGAAAGCTCAACCTCTCAAATTCCATTAGAAACTTGAGCGCTGAGCCCGACGCATGACAACCAAAACAATAGTAAAACTGCTTATCTTGACTGACTGAAAAGCTTGGGGATTTCTCTTGATGAAACGGGCAGAGACCGGAAAAGTTAGCGCCACTTTTCTTCAACACCACATGAGGCTCTATGACATCAACGATGTCCGTTCGAGCAATGACGTCTTCGATAAAAGCGGGCGGTATCATAAGTGTGAGCGTGCTAACCGGAGCCAGTTAGCATGGCACCCTCACAAAGGATCGGCAAGATTCAAGCTGACAGTCTCGCCTTCACGAGTGCGCCTACTGGCCCCATGTCCGCGCGTCCAGCCAACTGCGCCTTAAGCGCACCCATGACTTGCCCCATCTTAGAGATATGGTCAGCACCCATCTCTGTCATCACCTGCTGGACCAACGCCTCAACTTCCTCTGCAGACAGAGGCTCGGGGAGATAGCTTTGGATCAATGCCATTTCAAACGCTTCCTGGGCCGCCAATTCCTCTCTTCCAGCAGCCAAATATTGGCCGTGGGAATCCTTCCTTTGCTTCATCATCTTCTCGAGGATTGCAATCGCCGCAGCGTCGTCGACCGGTCGTCGCTCGTCGACTTCTTTTCGCTTTATTTCGGCAGTCACCAGGCGCAATGCGTTAACCCGCTGTTTATCGCGGGCCTTCATTGCTGACTTCACATCTTCTAGTACTTGTTCTTTGATCATCGGATACACCCTGTCATCCAGATGGTGAGGATCTTGAGGTTTGGTCTAGTTCACACTGGATCGAGGCTGCCCGTCGACCAAGGGGCTCCCTGACGCATACACAGACCG
>JALRJG010000279.1 GCA_023261215.1 Pseudomonadales bacterium
TCCTCCGCCCGTCCGCAAACTCGTCGCCGCCCTGCTTCTGAACGCGCTACTGCCCGCTATCTATCGACCACTGGCACCTGAGTTAGACGAGCGTGGAAAGATTATTCCGGCAGAGGCACCTCATTTAAGAGCGTTTGCAATTCGCCGGTTTGATACATCTCGGTGATGATATCGCAACCTCCGACCAATTCACCCTGAACAAACAGCTGCGGGAAGGTGGGCCACTCAGAGTATTGAGGTAGCTCTGCACGAATGTCGGGATTCGACAGAATGTCAATGTAAGCAAAAGGCTTTCCGCAAGCCATCAACGCCTGGGATGCTTGCGCAGAGAACCCGCAACGAGGTTGGTCAGGAGACCCTTTCATGTAAATCAGAATGGGATGCTCGGCAATTTGCTGGGCGATTTGTTCTTGAGTCTCTGTCACTGGGGTATCTCCCATGGTTTGCTAACCGAACTGGCCGCTGAGTTTATCTTGTTTCCTGCTTTACGTCAGCGGCTAGATCATGGATTGTCTCTCCCCAACCGCCCCCACCAGGTGTTTCTAGCTCCAGCACTTGGCCTTTACTCGCCTGGAAGGCAATCTTTCCGCCAACATCAAGGCCATCCAATCGGTTTCGCCCAGATTGACCGTGCTGTCCGCCCGATAACCCCCAGGGCTGGGACGTTCGTCGCTCAGTCAACAACGTGACTTCCGTGTCCTCAAGAAATTGATAAGCCCTAATCAGTCCATCTCCGCCAGCATGCACGCCCGCTCCACCCGAACCTCGACGCCGCTGATACCGAACGATCTGAAGCGGATAACGCATTTCCAGGATTTCAATCGGGGTGTTCAATGTGTTGGTCATGTGCACTTGAACCGCACTGGCGCCTGGGGCCACGGCACTGGCGCCTGCACCCCCGCCTAAGGTTTCGTAGTAATCCCAGGCATCCTGACCTCGACAGCCCATCGCGACGTTATTCATGGTGCCTTGGCTCGCTGCCGGTATCCGATTGGGAAGCGCCAAGGCCAAGGCACCCAACACGACGTCGACGATCCGCATGGACGTTTCTACATTGCCTGCGGCGGTTGCGCTGGGGCGTTCTGCGTTTACCAGACAGCCACTCGGCGCCTTGATCGAGATGGCGTCAAAAACGCCCGCGCAGGCGGGCGTGTCATCACTCAAAAGACAGCGAAACGCATAGAAGACCGCGGCAGCCGTCACAGATAACGGACAATTGATATTGCCCTTCACGGCTGGGCTGGTCCCCTCAAAGTCAACGTCCAGACCCGAAGGACTCACAGTGATGGCGCAATGAATCAAGACCGCATCGTTACCGAAGCCATCCCCGTCCATGGTGTCGGAAAAAGCGTAGCGACCCTCGGGGAGAGAGGCTAAACCGGATCTGGCCATGGCAGCACCATAGGCGTTCAGTTCCGAAAGAATGGACGCGATTGGCTGATCCTCGAGCAAGGATTCGATGCGTCGCACGCCGGCCAAATTGGCGCTGCGCTGAGCCGCAAGATCCGCCGCGGTGTTCGAGCCCACGGCACGACAGAGCTCGGTGTAAAACGCCTCGTCGAGGACACCTTCTCGATAAAGCGCGCGAGGGGCGATCAAAAACCCCTCCTCATCAATATGCGAAGCAAGCGGCATCGAGCCTGGGACGTCGGTGCCAATTTGAGCATGGTGAGCGCGGTTGGCAACGAACCCCATGTGCTCGCCATGGATAAAAAAGGGTTGCACCAAGGTTACGTCTGGAAGGTGCGTGCCACCCAAGAAGGGGTCATTGAAAATCACCTGGTCGTTTGGCTTCCAGGGGAAGGCTTTGACGATATCCCACATGGCGAAAGCCATGCTGCCCAAATGAACGGGCACGTGGGCCGCTTGCGCAAAGAGCGCACCCTGTCGATCAAAGAGTGCGCACGAGAAATCCAAACGGTCTTTGATATTGGGGGAGCACGCGGTGGCGCTCAGCACCGTCGCCATTTCATCGCAAATCGCACTGAATCGAGCAACCATCAAACTGAGCGTCACGGGCGATAAGCGCGATGGCGGCGTCGATTCTTTCGACGGAGTCTCGTTCTGGTTTATCATCGCCTCCTTCGCCTGCAAACGCTGTGGGTTGAATTGAATGAACTCTCAGCAGGAAACCGCTATGACCACTCCAGCACTCATGCCCACTTATGGCCGGCTCGACGTTGAGTTTATCAAAGGCGAGGGATGCTGGTTAATTGACCGCGAGGGGCGAAGATATCTTGATGCGCTCTCTGGATTGGGTGTTGTTGCCTTGGGTCACGCGCATGACGAGGTTCGGGCCGCCATCACCGCGCAAAGTGAAGCGCTTCTGCACACGTCCAACCTCTACCGCATCCCTAATCAAGAGCGACTCGCCGAACGGTTAGCTGCCCTCTCAGGCATGGAGAATATGTTTTTTGGCAACACCGGCGCTGAAGCCTGCGAATGTGCCATAAAAATCGCTCGTCTCTACGGCCACCAACGCGGCGTTCAAGAGCCCGCTATCATTGTCGCAGAAAAC
>JALRJG010000027.1 GCA_023261215.1 Pseudomonadales bacterium
TCCTCGAGTCGAGGTGGCTAATTGGTACGATGAACCGATGGCGAACCCTCTTGCACAGTGGCTGGTTTCGCCTTTTGTTCATAGCGACTGGCAGCACTGGGGAAGCAACTGGGTGATGGCGATCGCGATCGTAACATCCCTTTCGATTGAACGGCCCACCAAATTGCTTGGTATTTGGTTGGCGTCTGCGCTGATCGTTGCTGCGTCGTCACTCATGTTGCTGCTGGATCCACAGGGTTCTGACTTTGTTGTGGTAGGGGCGTCTGCTGGATTAGCGGGATTGATGGGGGCAGGGTGGTGTTTCAGTCAAAATCGACGGGTTTCGTATCCACCCTATTTCTCAAGGATCTTTTTGGCGCAATTTTGCTTGGCTTTCGGCTTGCTCAGTAGCCTTCACTCAATGAAGTCTGTGGTCGTGCACGGGGTGGGCTTTGGCTTGGGGGTCGGGCTTGCACAATTGCGCAAGCCCAAACCGACTAATTGCCAAACTCGCTAATCACGCCCGAAATGCTCTCTTTGGCATCACCAAAGAGCATTCGAGTGTTCTCGCCAAAGAACAGGGGGTTGTCCACGCCTGAGAACCCTGAGGCCATGGAACGCTTGAGTACGAACACCGTTCGAGCCTGGTCGACGTTGATGATCGGCATCCCATAAATCGGACTGTCGCTGTCTTCTCTGGCTGAGGGATTCACCACGTCGTTCGCACCAATCACGATCGCAACATCCACGTTCTCGATTCGCGGGTTGATGTCGTCCATTTCAACCAGTTGCTCGTAGGGCACGTCCGCCTCAGCAAGCAGAACGTTCATATGGCCCGGCATACGGCCAGCCACAGGGTGAATGGCGTAGGACACTTCGCAGCCATTTTTCTCCAAAATTTGACCCAGTTCCTTCACTACATGTTGCGCTTGCGCGACGGCCATGCCGTAGCCAGGTACGAAGCAAACATTGCTTGCAGCTTCGAGAATGTAATAGGCATCTTCAACGGAGATCGGCTTCACTTCTCCCTCGACGGCTTTTGCTACCTTGTGAGAGCCAAAGCCACTAAAGAGTACGTTCGCGAGAGAGCGGTTCATGGCTTTACACATGATATTTGTGAGAATGATGCCCGAGGCGCCAACCAGCGAGCCGGCCACAATCAGGACATTGTTGTTCACCGCAAAACCGGCAGCACAGGCAGCCAAGCCTGAGTAACTGTTTAGAAGGGAAATGACCACCGGCATATCAGCGCCACCGATCGGAATGACCGCCATCACCCCAAGCACCAACGCTAAAACGATGAGTGCGTAGAGGTACTGGGAATCGGGCGTTGGATTCATCGCAAACAACACAGCACTCACAACAATGCCAGCCAGGAGCAGTCCGTTGAAGATGCGCTGGCCAGCGAACGTCCAGGGCGCACTGTTAATTCGTTCGCTTAACTTGCCGTAGGCGATCAAGCTTCCCGTCAGAGTGACGCCGCCAATCAAAATAGCCAGCGCAACGGTTGAGGCGGTGAACGTCGGAATGGCTTCGCTGCCAACATAGAGCGTCGCCCAGCCCACCAGGAGACTTGAGGCGCCACCTGACCCGTTAAAGAGGGCGACCATCTCCGGCATGCTGGTCATGGCGACGAGGCGAGCGGCCAACGCGCCAATGATGCTGCCCAGCACAATGCCGCCCACGATGACTTCAAAGCTCACGATCTGTTGATCGGTCAACGCGGCGACCACGGCGATGAGCATTCCAAGCGACGAAAAGAGATTGCCGCGTCGTGCGGTGGCAGGGGATCCCAGCATCTTCAAACCAAAGATGAAGAGGGCTGAGGCTAGGATGTAAGCTAAATTGGCTATTAACTCAATGGACATGATGACTTAACCCCTTTTGCTCTTAAACATACCCAACATGCGGTCGGTCACGAGGTATCCGCCTACCACGTTGATCGTAGCGAACGTTACTGCAGCGCCGCCAAGCCATGACGCCATCTCAGGCGAACTCGCCCCAGCAGCCAGAAAGGCTCCGGCAAGCGTAATCCCAGAAATCGCATTGGCACCGGACATCAGCGGTGTGTGGAGCGTCGCAGGAACCTTCGAGATGAGCTCAAAACCAAGAAAGATGGATAAAACCAGAATGAAAGTGAGATAGACGAGTTCCATGTTGTTAACCCTCCGCGCGTCGAGCAATGATGGCGTCATTAATGAGTGATCCACCATGGGTGATCACACAGCCCTTTAGAATGTCGTCTTCCAAATCAATATTGAATTGTTTGGCCTCTGCGTCCCAATACTCGGTGACAAGATTCACGAGGTTGGCCGCATACATTTGTGAGGCATCTTTCGCCACCTCTGCGGGCAAGTTCGACACGCCAATGATCGAAACCCCGTTAATATCGACGACCTGATCGGGTGCGGAGCCTTCAACATTACCGCCTGAGTCCACCGCCATATCGACGATAACGCCGCCGGGTTTCATCGCAGCCACCATATCGGCCGTGACAATTCGCGGTGCGGCGCGACCAAAGACTTGTGCGGTGGTAATCACGATATCGGATTGACTGATAGCCTCGCGCATTCCGAGTCGCTGACGCTCGAGTTGCTCATCGGTGAGCTGGACGGCGTAACCATCTTTTGTCTGACCCGTCTCGCCCAGGTCAATCTCAAGGAACTTTGCGCCGAGCGATCGAACCTGTTCAGCGACCACCGGTCGAGTGTCGAACGCTTCAACTTTCGCGCCCAGTCGTTTTGCCGTCGCAATGGCTTGGAGTCCGGCGACGCCGGCGCCAATCACAAAAACTTTGGCCGGGCTGAGCGTGCCTGCGGGGGTCATCATCATTGGCAAGATACGATCCAATTTATTGGCCGCCAACAACACCATCACATAGCCGGCTAAGTTAGCTTGCGAGCTCAGTGCGTCCATTTTTTGTGCGCGCGTCGTTCTCGGAATCATCTCCATACTGATGCTCGTGACGCCCTTCGCAGCGAGCTGATCGACCAGCGGCCCTTCGTTGTAAGGATCAAGATAGCTCACATGGACCGCGCCTGACTTTAATAAGTCGACGTCTTGGCCACCTGGTTTACGTACGCGAAGGACAAGGTCGGCGCCACTGATCAAAGCAGATCGATCGGCTACGATCGAAGCCCCAGCCTCCTCGTAGTTTGCATCAGAATAGCCGGCTCGAAGGCCTGCATTCGTTTCAATTTGAACCGTCAAGCCGGCCTTCACCAGCTTTTTGACGGCATCGGGAATCAGCGCGACGCGGCGCTCACTCTCGAGTTGTTCTGCCGGAACTGCAAGTAGCATAGGGTTGTCCCTCACGTGGTCGATAGGGTGAACAAGTTGTGAAGCCTATTCTTGGGCTTCAGGTCATTGTACGAGGATCCGAGACGCTTTGATCCATCGATCTCAGTCACTGCCGGGAATCATACTTGAATGGACGTGAGTTTGCTCTGATCGACGTGATCCAGATGGTTGTTTAGCGATTTTGAGGTTGACGTAAAGGAGAGGGCGAGGTTGCGCCTCGAGGCGTCTTAGCCCAGAGCGATGATTACGATTGCCGGGGCCGAGTTTAGCGCCGGCTGCTTAAGATGTTGCTGCGTCACTCGATGATTTACGCTTTAAAACGAGCGTTCGAAATCCGCGCTAAACTCACCCTTGCTCGAAAGTTGAAATGATCAGAGGTCGTTTGCTTCGCAAGAAAGCGGGTGCTTCGATGCCCCTGACGCAGTGCCTGTCAGTCAGCAGACAGGGTTGATCGCGAAGTACGGTGCTTGAGAAGCGGCGTAAACTATTAAAGAGAGTCCCGAGGGAGAGACATCCGGATTTGGCAATCCTCTTTGGTCTGCTGGGCCAAAGGCGAAAGGCAGAGGGCAAAGCGTAAAGACTCAGGGCAAAGCGCAAAAACTAAGGTTAGGAAAGCGATACCATGACGAGTTGGCAAGAAGAGATCGATGAAATTCGTCATCGAAAAGCATTGAGCCTTCAGCAGGGCGGTGAGGATGGCGTAGCGAAGCAACACGCCAAAGGTCGAATGACGATCAGGGAACGCATCGACCAAATGGTTGACGCGAGCAGTTTTGTTGAGCACGGGCCAGGTGCTGGCTTTGCCGAAAAGAATGCCAAAGGCGAGATTGAATCGTTTACGCCTGCGAACTATGTGGTGGGTTTTGGTGAAGTAGGTGGGCGTCGAGTGGTCGTGGGCGGCGAAGATTTTACCCTGAAGGGGGGCTCTCCCAATGCCGCAGGTCTCCGTAAAAGCGTGTACGCAGAGGAGCTCGCCGTCCACTTCAAAGTCCCATTGATTCGGTTTCTTGAAGGCGGAGGGGGTAGCGTTGCAGGTAGCGGGGGCAGCGGTCCAAAGACCGTTGGTTCGCCCGTTTTCGCCGAGCCGCGATTTAAAATCATCGCAGATGCTTTGGGTGTCGTACCCGTTGTATCGGCGGCCGTCGGACCGGTTGCTGGATTTCCCGCTGGGCGATTAGCTGCCTCCCACTTTTCCGTGATGGTGAAGTCAGTGTCTCAGGTGATGGTGGCAGGGCCCGCTGTGGTCGCTCGGGCTCTGGGCAAGCAGTTGGATAAAGAAGCGCTCGGCGGATGGAAGACCCACGAATCAAGTGGCGTGGTGGATCTTGTTGTGGAATCGGAAGCCGAGGCGTTCGCAGCGATGCAGCGGTTTTTGGCTTATTTGCCCCAGAATGTCGATCATCGGCCTGAGCGCAGTTCCTGCAGTGATCCCCATGATCGTGCCGATGCGGCGCTCTGTGACATTGTGCCCAGGGATACAAGAAAACCCTTCAAGATGCGTGAAGTGATTCGGCGAGTGGTCGACGAAGGGTCGTTCATGGAGATCTCGGAGAAATTTGGTCGAGGTCAAATTATTGGCCTGGCTCGGCTGAGTGGTTTGCCGGTCGGCATTATTGCCAATGACTGCAAGTATTACGCCGGCGCGATGACGGCACAGGGGTCGCAAAAAGTCCGTCGAATGATCGAACTCTGCGAAACCTTTCATCTACCCATTGTCAATTTTTTGGATGAGCCAGGCTTTATGGTCGGTCCTGAAGCAGAGCGTCTCGGGACGATTCGGTACGGGATGAGTGCTGTGGCAGCGGCTTCACAGTCGAGACTGCCCTGGGCAACCGTAGGGGTCCACAAGGCCTTTGGCGTGGCATCGGCGGCACACTTTGCACCTTTTACTTACAAGCTCGCTTGGCCTTCTTACGAAACGGGCGCTTTACCCGTCGAGGGTGGTGTGGCCGTCGCGTTCCAGCGCCAACTCGCGGAAAGCGAAAACCCAGACCAATTGAGGGCAACGCTCGAGGCTGAATTGGCTTCAGCCCGATCGCCGATGGGCATGATGGAGAGTTTCGCGCTCCATGAATTGATAGACCCAAGCGAGACTCGGCACCGGTTATGTCAATGGTCGCATTGGATTGAACCGCTGCTGGACGATCTCAAAGGGCCCGCCCGTTGGGGGTACCGGCCCTGATGCGCGCACTCGTGTCGCCAATCGTTTTGTCGAGCTCACCACCGGGCCCTTTCTTGAGTCGGATCGTGAACGTTTTCCTCGCCCTGACGGTTGCTTTGTGCGCTTGCTCGCCCATTGCCTCAGCGCTCGAGAGCCCTTGGGTGAGTTCGGGACAAGCGAATGCGAGGCTTCTGACCTCCTCGGATCAAGTAGCGCCAGGTGAATCGATTTGGTTGGCGTTAGAACTGGAACTTCCCGATGGCTGGCATACTTATTGGCGAAATCCGGGGGATTCTGGCGCGCCACCCACGCTGGACTATTCGCTGCCAAAGGGTGTCTTGCTTGGGGAGATGAATTGGGTGCCGCCTGAGATCATCCCGTTTGGGCCGCTGATCAATTTGGGTTACAAAAAGCGCGCGTTCTACGCCCAACCTCTGAAGCTACCCCCTGAGTTCGAGGGCGAATACCTCGATATCCAACTTAAAGGTCGTTGGTTGGTTTGCGAAGCCGTCTGTATTCCAGAAAGGGCTGAGCTTGCGCTGCGCCTGCCTGTAAACCCTGCGTCGATGGACGAGGTCTCAGAAAAAGAAACAGGCGGTCGAACCCGTGGATCGTTTACTCGCGGCGATCGCGTGGTATGGCTTAGTACTTTGCAAGCCCTGTGGCCAAAGCCGCTCCCTGGCGCCACGGTTCATATGAATCAAAACCAAGTCGTCGTTCGCTTACCCGCAAGCGTGGCTGCCGTATCCGAGCAAGCGAAGTTGACTTACTTGCCTTACGCCTCTGAATCCATCGACTTAACGCTCGCGCAAGAATGGCAATTATCTTCCAACTCGGGCTTGGTTGAGTTGGTCCTGCCTGCTGCTTTAGATGCACCCGTTGATATGACAGGCGTCGTTCTTTTTGAGGAGATTGTGGCCGGTGAGACCTTACGCGGCGCGTTCGAGGTCGTTCATGCTGTCCAACCTGTCGCGGGATCTGATTCTCTCACGGTGTTAACCGCAATGCTTTTTGCGTTTCTGGGCGGGCTGATCCTGAACTTGATGCCCTGTGTCTTTCCCGTGCTGTCGATCAAAGTGCTCGGGTTGATTCAGCCAGCGAGCAGACGTTCGCGGCTTGCCGCAGGATTAAGTTACGGCGCCGGGGTGATTGTGAGTTTCTTAGCGCTTGCACTGATGTTGGTGATCCTTCGAGAGCTCGGAGAGAATTTGGGTTGGGGGTTTCAGCTGCAGTGGCCATGGATGGTGGGCGTGCTGGCGCTGATCTTTGTGCTGCTCGGCTTGAATCTCAGCGGGTTTTTCGAAATCGGCCTGGGCTTGCAGGCGTTTGCAGGCAACCTTGAAGCGGGCCAGAACAGAGCGAGCGGTATGAGCAGCTTTTGGACGGGGGTTTTGGCTGTGGTCGTTGCCGCACCCTGTACCGCACCCTTTATGGGCGCGGCGCTGGGGTACGCCATGACGCAACCGCTTCATTCAACCTTTGCAATCTTTTTTGCGCTCGGCGTTGGTATGGCGGCCCCGATGACACTGCTGGCGAGTTATCCGAGACTGTTGTCTGGTTTGCCGAAACCCGGACCTTGGATGGTTCGGCTCAAAGAGGTGCTTGCTTTTCCCATGTATTTCTCGGCGCTCTGGCTGGTTTGGGTGCTCTCTGAGCAGACTGGTGGCCTCGGACTGCTGATATGGGGATCTTTATTCATCGGCTCGGTGTTTTTGATTTGGTTGGGTCAACAAGCGCCCTCGCTCGAGAGAGTCCTGTGGCTTCTGGCGTTGCTTATCTTGCCGCTCGGGTTCGCCCAGTTGGAAACAAGGTCATCCCCGTCCATGGACCCGCTGCTCCAGGATGAGCGTTCCGCTTCTGGATCGCTCATCTACTCGGATGAGGCCGTTACATCGGCGCTTGCAAACGGTCACCCAGTGTTCGTCGATTTCACGGCGGATTGGTGCATTACCTGCAAGGTAAACGAGCGCGTGGCGATTCAAGCGGCTGCCACCCGAGCACTATTTGATGCGCAGGGTGTGGTGGTTTTGGTCGCTGACTGGACCAATGAAGATGCCTCCATCACTCAAGCGCTGGCTCGGTTCGGTCGCGTTGGCGTGCCGCTGTACTTGCTCTACCGGCCAGGTGAGCAAGACCCTCTAATTTTGCCTCAACTGTTGACGACCGACGTGATTAGAGAGGCGCTGATGGGGGATGCGAGTTCTTCCAGCTAGGCTTTGTGCGGATGACGTCAAGTCTCAAGACCATTTGCCGATCAAAGGGTAGGCCGACATGGGCCTCGCTGCTCAACGGAGTCTCCGACCGACGACCAGGCAGAAAGGCGAGGGGGGCGCCATGGCAGGCGTTGACGCTTAAGGCCGTGCAGACCAAAGATCAGGCGATGCACTTTGGATTGTCACTGATTGTCGCTGGGTGGCTCGCGACTTTTGGTGGGGAGTAACTAGAAGCAAAAAGAGTGCGAGAGCCTTTTGCCTTTCTCTAGAGGTATTTTCACCTGAGGCCTCAGAGAACCTTTCAAATTATCGTTTGAGAGGGCTCTCTAAGGCCTTTCCTAGACTATCCTCCAGCGCTTGCGCTATCTGGCGGTTGCAGTACTCACTCAGAATTAAGGATCGACCCGGGCTGATGCCTGTCCTTTGATAACTTCGACGCCTTCTTCATCTTTCGTGGACACACTGATGTCTACGAAGTGTTCACCACCTTCCTCTCGAATGGCTTCAATCGTGGCGGTCGCAGTCAAGGTCGCGCCCGGGAAAACTTGGGACGTGAACCGAACGCCGTACGCTGTCAGCCGTCCGTCACCCACATAGTTCGTGAGCATTCTGCCTGTCATCCCCATGGACAACATCCCGTGCGCAAACACCGAGGGGTAACCCGCAATCTGCGTCGTAAAAATTTCGTCAGAGTGCAACGGGTTGTAATCACCTGATGCGCCAGCATATTGAACAATCTGCGTTCGGGAGAGGTTTTTGCAAACCTCTTCGCTGTAGGTGTCGCCAACTTTCAGTTCACTTGCTCGAAGTGCCATGATCACTCTCCCCAATTAGCTGCTGGTTGCTGGGCGTTCAGTACGAACGCCAACGCTGGTTGCGGTTACCACTAAGTCACCAGACTGGTCTCGATACTCGGTGACGGATTCGCTGAACATGAGCTTGCCCCCACGTCGGCCCTCTTTTTCCCAGCTTTTTCCTGGTTTTGTTGTGGCAGTGAGTACATCACCCGCTTTGAGCGGCTTGTGATAGACATAGTGTTGTTCGGCATGCAGACCACCGCCGCCGCCTCCACCGCCACTGCCTTCTTTTTTGGTGATACCCGTGGGGCCTTTAGCGGAACCGAACCACTCCTCGCCAATCTTGGGGCGTAAAAAGTAGTCAGGGTCAAACTGAGCGCTGGCCTGAACGAAGGTGGGAGGAGCGATGACCGCGCCAGCTTCCGTCGTCTTTGCATGTTCCGCATCATGGTAGATGGGGTTTGCATCGCCAATGGATCGAGCGAACAACATGATGTGTCCTGCTTCGATCGGGAATTTGTCTACAGCCATAATATTCTCCCTGGTAAATGACCGAACCCGAAATAGGATTGCCGAAAGTACACAGTGAATGCTGGAAGAGTCAAGCAAACGTAAGATTTGGCGTTTTTGTCTTGTCCGATCAGAAATCGACGGTTAAGATGGCCGGCCCCGTTTATGAAATGAAGCCTTCGCAGAGTCGACTTCGAGCGCTGTTCATGCGAGTCAGTAGTTTGAGTGGATCAGGTGCCAGCGCTAAGGTGGGGTACAGGAGAAATTGAACAATTGATGCGTGAATGAGCGTGCCTCTTCTAGGAATAGCGGTCCATCGATTGTCGGTTTTGAGCGCCAGTGTTTAGTTAGGTTTCTTTGCTAAACCGGAAATAAGAAAATCAGGGAAGGTTTATGTCGCGTCCACCTCGAATCGAATACCCCGGCGCCAATTACTACATCACGGGTCGGGCATTGATGGGGCGGGAGGCATTCATAGACGCTCAGGATTACCGGAGTTTTAAATCGGTTTTGGCCAGTGTGGTAGAACGATTTGGCTGGGTCTTAGAGAGCTTCGTCTTACTACCCGATCATTACCATTTGATCGTTGAAGTCCCGCTTTCAAATCTTTCAAAAGGGATGCGTCAGCTCAACGGTGTCTATACCCAACTTTACAATCGTCGTCACGGGACCGAAGGTCCAGTGTTCCATGGTCGCTTCAAGAGTGTGGTGTTTGAGAAAAAGTCCTTCTTGCTGCCCATCTTCAGGCATGCGGCACTCAACCCGGTTCGCGTCAAGGTGGCCAAAACACCAGAGAAATATCAGCACAGCAGCTATCCCGCCATCATCGAAGAAGCCCCTATGCCAGAGATGCTCTCGCCTGAGGGGGTCTATGAGGCCATCGGGCAGCGTGATGTGGTGAATCGTATTCGTCGCTATGTGGACAGTGAAGACCTTGAGGGTTCGCCGCTGGACGAGCGCGCACATCAGGTATTGCTTGGCAGCGATGACTTTGTCGATCGGATGCAGGCGTTGCTCAAGAAGTCTACGGCAGCCAAGCGTGCGCCCAAGGTCGCCGGTCGTCGCAAATCCCTGAAGATGATTTTCCGTGGCGTCGAGAAGTTAGGTAAACAGGATCGAAATGCTCGCATCAGGATGGCGCATATTGAATATGGCTATACGCTGGCAGAGATTGGAGATCATTTAGGGTTGCATTACACCACCGTCAGCAAAGTGGTTAACGCCCAGGCAAAGATAGCCTAAGTCAAATCCAACCAACGGCGCCAAGATTCTAGGCCTAGGCCGCCATTGCATCATCTGATAGATCCTGCTCAGAACTGAAGCGCCAGCTCTTAGGCTCAGCCGGATGATTGTAGTTCGTGATCGAGAGCGATATGATCCAGCAAGCCCTCAAGGCGGTGAGCTGACGCTGCATCAGTGCCGCTTTGTGAGACTCGGGTTATAGTCTGAGTGTTTGATTGTTAGGAAGGAGAAATCCGTGCGTAGACGTAAGGCCGTCATCGGGGAGGAAAACGAGGAGATCGATCTCACCCCAATGTTAGACGTGGTATTCATTATGTTGATCTTCTTTATCGTCACAGCGACGTTTGTTAAGGAGATCGGTCTTGACGTGAATAGCCCAGATAAAAACCAGAACGTGAAAGATGCTGATAAGCAAAGCATCGTGGTTCAGATCACCAATCGAGACCGAATTCGCATTCGAGGTCGAGACATCGATTTTCGTTCTGTGCGGGCCAACATCGAGCGATTGCATGCGGAAAACCCAGAGGCCCCTGTGGTCGTTCAGCCGCATCCGGATAGCACCACAGAAACCATGATTCACGTGATGGACTCGGCGCGCCAGGCGGGCGTTT
>JALRJG010000280.1 GCA_023261215.1 Pseudomonadales bacterium
ATTCCTGGCGCCCCATACACATGGGTGTAAGCCACCTTGGGGTCATTGGGGACCTGCCTTGCACCGGCATCACCTCGCAACTGAAGCACATTTTCATAAACCTGGCGCAGACCTGAAGCCCCCACCGGCTCACCGTTAGCAAGGCAACCACCATCCGTGTTGACCGGCAGACGCCCACCAATTTCGGTTTCCCCTCTCGCAAGCATGCCTTCTTGTTCGCCATGTTCACAAAACCCGTTCTCGGCCATGTGCATGATCTCTGCACCCGATTCCGTATCCTGCAACTGTGCGACATCCACATCTTTTGGTCCGATCCCAGCCATTTCGAATGCTGCCTTGGAGGCATCCACCGTTGGACCATCACTGAAATCGAGCGCAAGCGATGGCGCGAGCACTTCAAAACTGCCGTAACGTCTGGATCGAACCACCGCAGATTTTAGGAAAATAGGTTTCTTCGTGTATTTATGCGCCTGATCGGCTCGGGCCAAAATCAATGCCACACCACCTTCACCCGGGGAGCAAAACATATATTGCGTTAAGGGGTAAGACAGCATCGCAGATTGCAAAACCTCTTCCTCGCTGAACGCCTGACGCCGCCAGGCGTTCTCATTCATAGAGCCATTTCTGAATGCTTTCGATGCAACCTTTGCCAGTGCAGATTGAGTAATGCCGTACTGCTCCATATAGCGATTAATTTTCATGCCGAAGAACTGAGTGGTCAGGGCCATACCACTGCCGCCGTACCAGTCTCTCTCGCCCGCCTTACCTGATTGAATTCGGAAAGCGCCTCGTTCGTGCTTGTCAAAACCAATGGCGATCCCCAAATCGAAGGCGCCTGATCGAATCGTGTTATAAGCAGAGATCAACGCTGAGCCACCAGTGGCACAGCCATTCACCACATTAATGAATTGGAGTCCGGTCAGACCCATCTGGGAGACGATGGTGTCGGCTGCACCCGCGGCCGTGCTCCCACCGAATGCAAACTGCAAATCACCCCATTCAATCCCCGCATCGGCGCACGCGTTTCGGATGGCCACCGCGCCTTGTTCCATGCCGGTCACACCGTCATGACGGCCAAATGGATGGATGCCTATCCCTACTATTGCTACATCGTTACTCATCTCTCTCTCCTTCTTTGTGCCGATTGCTATGCCGGTGCAAAAGCAAACGTCACCAGGTCATTCCCGTCTGCGTCCTGTCCTATGACTTCACCGACGAGCGCCATCTCCATCCCCGACTTCAGCGCCGTGGGATCGGCAATCGTTAATCGCGACTCAACTTTAAGTTGCCCTGGCAGTTCAATGTACCCTACGCCATAGGGTTTGAATTTGGCCGGATCAGCTTCGCCAAGATAAGGCGGTGACTTGGGTGGGAAACCCTGAATGGTCCAGGCCCAGAGCGTACCTCGAGTGCCCAACTCCACAGGCTCCACGTCATCGGACGTGCACTTGGGGCAACCCTTCTGAAATGGAAAGACGTGATTATCACATTGCCGACAGCGAACCCCTTTCAGTCTGGGTCCATCCTCCGTCAGGGTCATCACATTTTCGTTGATTGATACCTGCGCCACTTAGGCCTCCCAATGAAGCGAACGACCCATGAAATTAACAGCTTTTTGACGCTTTTCACAGCCACGATCACGGGTCGATCACTACGATGGCACGCGATCAAAAATCGTTGGATTTTTCCTTCTTCGCCTGGTCGCGAATGGTTGCCTCGCCTTGGGGTTCAATCGCTCGCTGGTGAATGAGCCGCTCATGCGCATGCCCCATATGCTGCAAGGACATCGCCGCTTGAAGCGCTGGCCAAAGCCCCTGAGCGTCCTGCATCTGATTGACGGATTGCTTGGCGAGCTTCAGTCCGACCATAGGCTGCTTAGCAATATGCTCAGCCATGTTGGTGGTAAAAGCCTCGAGCTCCTCTAGGGGCACCACATGGTTCACCATGCCAAGAGACTTCGCTTCCTCTGCCGTGATGGCTTCACCCGTAAACAACATCTCTTTTGCTTTCCTCACGCCGACTTCCCACGGATGAGCAAAGTACTCAACCCCGTTGACACCAAAAGCCACCACGGGATCAGAGAATCGAGCGTCCTCGCTGGCAATCACCACATCGAACGGCCAAACCAACATCAAGCCACCGGCGATCACTCGGCCTTGAACCTGCACCATTGTGGGTTTTGGAATGTTGCGCCAACGCCAACAAAAACCCAGATAGACTTCTTCCTCATAGGACCAGTGGCCCTCAATACCCGGCTGCCTAAACCCGCCCCAGGTGCCTACCGGCTTTTGCGTCAACGGTTCTCTGTCTTTCAAATCATGACCTGAGGAAAAGTCGGGCCCATCTGCAGCTATGACTATCACTTTGCAATCATTGTCCTGGCACGCGGTATCGAGCGCCTCATTCATCTCGTACAGCATGGCCTTATTCTGCGCATTGCGTTTCTCAGGACGCGCAAGCACCACCCGCGCAACACCATTGGTCACGCCCTCGTAACGAATATATTCC
>JALRJG010000281.1 GCA_023261215.1 Pseudomonadales bacterium
ATGAGCACTTATGTCTTTGGTGATCTTCAGGGCTGTTTTGATGAGCTCTCTGCGCTTCTAGATCAAATTGGTCCCAGCGACGACGACGCGCTCTGGTTCGTCGGCGATCTGATCAATCGGGGGCCCAAAAACGTGGCCACGCTCGAGTTGTTATCAACCCGACCCCACACGCACTGTGTACTGGGCAACCACGATCTACACTTCCTCGCAGTGGCCCACGGCATCCGCTTACCCCATCGGAGCGATACCATAGATGATTTACTGACCCATCCTGAACGTGAGGCTTTTGTTAATTTCCTCATTCAGCAGCCGCTGATTCATGTGGATCAGCACCAGCAGGTGCTCATGGTCCACGCCGGCATCCCAGCCATGTGGAGTCTCAAGGATGCCTTGGCATGGAGCGAATCCATCAGTCAGCAACTCATCGATCCATCGCGTCGTATGCCTTTTTTTAAGGCCATGTATGGCAACGAGCCTCGCGATTGGCATCAAATCATGAGCCGGGAGGCGCGACTGCGTTTGGCCACGAACGTCCTAACTCGAATGCGTTTTTATCAACCGCCAGGGGTGATCGATTTGGAAGAAAAGGCGCTGGCCGGACCTGAAGGGTTCCGACCGTGGTTTGAGTCGCGTCATCCCAGCCTGGACGACTGGACCATCTGCTTTGGACATTGGGCCATGCTGGATGGTGTTTTTAAGCCCGGTCTTTACGGACTCGATACCGGTTGCGTTTGGGGAAGAGCGCTTACAGCGGTACGACTGGAAGACGGAACCATCTTTCGGCAAGCTGCACTTTAGACTGTTTTCGAACGATTGCTCCTGACGAGCTAGGGAATCAACCTGACCCATGGAAATCTACTTGGTCGGCGGAGCCGTGCGAGATGAACTTCTGGGACTCACGCCCAATGAACGCGACTGGGTGGTCGTGGGTGAATCAAAAGCATCCATGATCGAGAAAGGCTTCATTCCGGTCGGGCAGTTTTTCCCCGTCTACCTCCACCCCAAGACCAAAGAAGAATACGCGCTCGCTCGACTTGAACGTAGCACGGGTCCCGGGTACGGCGACTTTGATTTTGATACCGCGCCTCACGTCAGTCTTGAAGAGGATCTTCAACGTCGTGACCTTACGATCAACGCCATCGCGAAGGATGATCAAGGCGAATTCATAGACCCTTGCGGCGGTATCGCAGATCTCAACGCGCGTGTTCTACGCCACGTATCCCCAGCTTTTTCAGAAGACCCCCTGCGCGTCCTTAGGATCGCTCGATTGAAAGCACAGCTCGCACCGTTCGATTTTTCGATAGCCGATACAACCTTCGAACTGTGTTGCAAGATGGTCGATCAAAACGATCTGTCTGCTCTGGCACCTGAGCGGGTCTTCATTGAACTCAAAAAAGCACTCGAGTCTCACCGTCCTTCGGCTTTCTTTCACGCCCTCGCCCAGTTCGGTGCACTGGAGAAACTCATGCCGGCGCTCAGCGCAGTGGATCCAGCCGTGCTCGACCCCTTTTTTCCAACCGCGCCCATCACTCGTTTTGCCCGTCTGTGTGCTGAGGCCCCGCGCCTAGCCAAGGCCCCCTTTCCTAACGTTGCCTTACCCAAGACGTGGCTGGCGCTTGCGAATGTGTGTAATCGGTATGCGGCTCAACTAGTTCAAACAGAACGCCCGAATGCGCAATCAGTGATGACGCTACTGACCGCTGTCGATGCCAGGCGGCATCCAGATCGATTCAGGGCGGCATTGGATGTTGCGGGTGGACTCACAAATGACGGGGCTTCGTGGCAGTCTCGTCGATCGCTCTGGCTGTCGTGCCTTGAAGCATTGCTTCAACCCATCGAGCCCACGGACATGGACAATACCAACGACCAAGCGACCCAGATTCGAGCCCTTCAGCAAAGTCGTATCGCTTCCGCATTAAATCGCGAGCCGGTGTGAAGGACCAGTCTCAAGCGGTTGTTCTGATCACGGGGGCGAGCAAACGAATCGGTGCAGCCCTTTCAAGACATTTTCATCGTCTGAATTATCAGGTCGTGATCCACTATCGAAACGGCGTGCGGGCTGCAGCCGAGCTCGAGAACGAACTCAACCAGGCGAGGGAAAATTCCGCATTCAAAGTTCAAGCCGACCTCACGAGTCGCGAAGGCATCAACAAAGTTGCAGTTTTCGCCAGTCAACTCGAACATCGACTGACATTGGTGATCCATAATGCTGCCCTTTTTTCGCCGACGCCGATCACCGAAGCGACAAGAGAAACCTGGGATCAGTTGTTTGAAACCAACCTTAAGGCCCCTGATTTTCTCACCCAGGCGCTACTCCCCTGTGTCGATCACCAAGCCAGCTTCATCTTTCTCGGTGATATGTTCGGCGAGATACCCCTCAAACACTACAGCGCTGACTCAGCATCCAAAGCCGGGCTCGCTATGATCACGCGATCGCTCGCGCTGGAGCTTGCGCCAAACCACCGAGTCAACGGCATTTTACTGGGGGCGATCTTGCC
>JALRJG010000282.1 GCA_023261215.1 Pseudomonadales bacterium
AAATTGTTAATGGTGATATACATGGCGTGATCTGAGAGCGGTGTTTTGATCTTGTAGGTATAGCCTTTGAGCTCATCAGGGCGCTGCACATCCTCGTGCATGATTTCCTGAGTGGGCTTCTGCGGTTCGGGCTGCGCTTCTTTTTTGATCGAGAACCCAACAATGTTTTTTGATATTTTGACTGCCATCTTGGTCACTTTTCATAGTTAGCCTGGCGGTTTTGGCTAGGCTTGAGTTGATCTTCCTGGTTCAGGTCGTTTCGCGATTGCCGATAGGATCGGTGCTCGCGCTTACGATCAAAACTTACCGTAGTATCCTTCCTTCATCGCATCAAAAAGATTAGCCGCGGTGTGCATTTCACCGTCGTATTCGATCTCTTCGTTGCCTTTGACCTCCACGATATCCCCACCTTCGAGTTCAAATCGGTAGGTTGTATTTTCGAGGTCTTGCTCCTTTACGAGCACGCCTTGGAAGGCTTCTGGATTAAACCGGAAGGTGGTGCATCCTTTTAGGCCTTGCTCGTAGGCGTAAAGATAGATGTCTTTAAAGTCCTCATACGGATAGTCCGTGGGCACATTCGCGGTTTTGGAGATACTGGAGTCAATCCAACGTTGCGCAGCGGCTTGAATATCCACGTGCTCGATCGGCGAGATGTCGTCTGCCGTGACGAAGTAGTCGGGCAATTGCTTGTCTGGGTCATCTG
Source organism: Pseudomonadales bacterium (assembly GCA_023261215.1). GTDB lineage: Bacteria > Pseudomonadota > Gammaproteobacteria > Pseudomonadales > Azotimanducaceae > UBA9926. The sequence continues at coordinate 704 of JALRJG010000282.1, forward strand.
TATAGGGCTGTGCATCGGCATTCACCATTGCTCGGTAGGCCAACAATTCAAACGAATAGACATCCACTTTTTCTTTTGATTTCTTCCCTTCGCGAATGACGTTACGGGCGTAATGGTGCGCAAAGCTGGGCTCGATACCGTTACTGGCGTTGTTAGCCAGCGAAAGACTGATGGTTCCCGTTGGTGCGATGGAGCTGTGGTGAGTAAATCGACAGCCATGCTCCGCGAGCGCATCCACAAGGTCTGAATCGACTTCTGCTACCCGCTGCATATAACGAGAATATTTCGCATGCAGGATTCGACCGGGCACCTCATCGCCCACAGCGTAGCCATCCTCAATCATTTCTGGACGGTGTCGAAGCATCTCTGCCGTCACCGTGAACATCTCGTTCATGATAGGTGCGGGACCCTTCTCTTTCGCCAGTTCAAGGCCGGCTTCCCAGCCCACCATGGCAAGCGTCTGCGTGACTTGTTCAGTGAAAGCCACCGAGGCGGGATCGCCATACCGCATCCCAAGCATGGTGATCGATGAGCCCAGGCCAAGGTAGCCCATACCGTGTCGGCGCTTACGCTCAATTTCGTTGCGCTGCTCAGGCAGGGGGAGCCCATTAATTTCAACCACGTTATCAAGCATGCGAGTGAAAATTCGAACAGCCTCTTTAAAACTGTCCCAATCGAAGCTTGCGTCTTTAGAGAACGGTTTCTCGACGAACCGAGTCAGATTGACGGAACCTAGAAGACAACTGCCGTAGGGGGGCAGGGGCTGCTCGCCACATGGGTTGGTGGCTCGGATATTTTCGCAGAACCAGTTGTTGTTCATTTCATTGACTTTATCGATCAAGATGAACCCTGGTTCTGCAAAATCATAGGTGGACGCCATGATCATGTCCCAAAGTCGTTTGGCCTTAACCACTTTGGTGATCTTGCAGGCGACCAGTCCTTGCTCGTTGGTGACATAACGGTCGCTCACTGGGAAGTCCCGCCATAGAACGGCCTCTGGATCAGTGAGATCAATATTGTCTGACTCGTGTTCCTTAAGGCTAATGGGGAAGGAGAGGGGCCAATCTGCATCCGCTTTGACGGCTTCCATGAACTCTTTCGTGATCAGCAACGACAAATTGAATTGACGCAGCCGCCCGTCTTCGCGCTTAGCACGGATGAAGTCCATGACATCAGGGTGGCCCACCTCAAAGGTGGCCATTTGCGCGCCACGGCGACCGCCTGCAGAAGATACGGTGAAACAAGTCTTGTCGTAGATGTCCATAAAAGACAATGGGCCAGAGGTGTAAGCACCTGCGCCCGAGACGTAGGCGCCTTTGGGCCGCAGCGTCGAGAACTCGTAGCCGATGCCGCAACCGGCTTTCAATGTGAGACCCGCTTCAAGGTTCTTCTGGAGAATGTCCTCCATGGAATCGTCGATAATCCCTGAGACCGTGCAATTGATGGTGCTAGTGGCTGGCTTGTGCTCATGTGCGCCTGCGTTGGAGGTGATACGACCCGCTGGGATCACGCCTTGCCGCAATGCCCACAAAAACTTTTCAAACCAAATGGATTGCTTGTCCTTCTCTTCGACTTCGACGAGTGCACGCGCCACGCGCTGATAGGTTTGATCGATGTTCTGATCAATCATCTCGCCTTGCTTACTCTTTAGGCAGTATTTGTTTTCCCAGATATCCAAAGACGTGGGTTGTAGCTTAATTTCGCCGACATGCGCCGGAATGGCCTTGAGTTCTGGCTTGGCTGCTTTAGATTCCATGTGTGTCGTGACCTCTAATTTTTATGTTTG
>JALRJG010000283.1 GCA_023261215.1 Pseudomonadales bacterium
CTTAACAGCGACGTTTTGAAATGTGGAAGATGGATCCTATGCAGCGAGTGCCTCGAGCAAAATTCGCAATCCAACCGATCTCTGAGTCGATGATTGGGTCGGTTTTGCAGCTCAATAACGACAATACGCCCCATGTGAATGCGTTGACGCAACCCCAGCTCGAAGCGTTGGTTGAGATGGCCGACGGCGCCTGGTCGGTCGTTGGCGAGGCAGACCATTTGGTGGGTTTTGCGCTCGTGATGGGTCCCGGAAAACCCTACGATAGCTTGAATTATCGTTGGTTCGAGCGGCAATTCGACGCGTTCCATTATTTGGATCGCATTGTTGTTAGCCCGACCCATCGAAGGCATGGCGTCGGGACGATGTTGTACGAACGAGTCTTTGCCGAGGCGCTTCGAGCACGCATGGTGCGAGTCTGTTGTGAAGTTAACCTGTCACCCCCCAATCCGGGATCCATTGTGTTCCACGAGGGATTAGGGTTTCAGGGTATCGGCGAGCAGGCAACCGAAGCCGGTCTAAAACAGGTGTTGCTCATGGCGCGGTCGCTAGAATCCGGGGAAGCTCGATGAGCCATGATTACCAGGGCTGGATCATTGCTGCCATCGTCGCATTGGTGGGTGCGGTGTATTTTTGGTTTCGTGATCCAACCCCCGTTCAGGAGATCAGTCACATCGAGCAGGCCCCTGTTCAAAAGGAAGTCGTCCGAACCCGTGTTGCAGCCAATATGATGAGCTGTACCAGGCAGGGTGAGACCATTGAAATGAGAGGCGAAGTTCAAAACACAGGTACCACACGTGTGTCACGAGTGGTTCTGGAAACCTTATGGAAAGATGACTTTGGCCTTGTGATCGAGCGAGGTACGGTGCTCGCCATTGGTGAAGATTCGCCCTTGGCACCAGGGGCTCGGCGTTCATTTGCCGACACGAACTCTAATTTGCGAGTCAAGCGTTGCAACGTTGAAGTGATTGATTACTGGGCGGACGAGCCGAGGCCATGACGGTACTGTCTCAAGAGGAGCTTGATCACTATCAAAGAGATGGATACCTCATTCGGCGCCAGCAAATCGCGTCAACCGATCTCAAGCGAATTAATGAGGCGTTAGATGTCGCTGAGATCGATTTAATCGAGGAAAGCCAGCGTTTCGGTCGCTCGTATACGCTCGGCGATCGACCATTTATGGATCTGGATCACCGGACGCTACAGTTCGAGTTTGAATGCCGAGAAACCTCGTCGAAGCCTCAGCTTCGGGTGGTCGAGCCGATCTCTGATTACGTGCCGGCGATCGCTGAGTTAGTGCGCCATCCAACCTTGGTTGCCGCGGTTGCGTCCATTTTGAAGTGTGATGCGCTCTCGTTGTGGACGGACAAGCTGAATTTTAAGGTCGGGTATGGCGGCGGCTTCGATTGGCATCAAGATGCGCCTTATTGGATGCACGATGCCGATGATGTGCAGAACATGCCGAACGTGATGGTGGCGCTCGATGACGCGCCGCTAGAATCTGGTTGCTTACGAGGGATTCGTGGGAGCCATTTATTGGGTGCATTACCCGGTAAGCAAGATGGCTCAGCGCTCGCTGGTTTTTATACCGATCCCCAATGCTTCGATTTGGCGTCGGCCGTGCATTTTGAGATGTGCGCCGGCGACGCGCTTTTTTTTGATCCTTTTTTGATTCACGGCTCCGATCAGAATCACACGGCGAATCGGCGGCGGGCACTCATCGTGACCTATCAACCTGCGCACCGACAGACTCTGAAATCCAAAGCGGTTGTGAACATCTAGCGCCTGTGTTTCTTTGTTCGGGGCGGCCGAAGCATCAGGGTTCGAAGCCTTAGGACCTTAGCGTCAATCCCTGCGCTGAGCTGCTCACCGCCAAGCTTGAGAGGTTGCTTATCGGCCGCCCTTATCACGCTGGCTGGCGAGTAAATGGCAAGTGAACGGTCAGTGATTGGCCGTTGATGGGCCGCTCTCTTGAAACGTTGAAGAGATCCGTACATCGCCTGCGAGCCGGCGAGGACTGCAATCCGTCTAGAGCGCTTGCTTCAACGTATCACTAAGATGCAGGCACCCATCCCGACATTGCGGCTTATTCTTGGCGATCAACTGAATGCCAAACATTCATGGTTTGCATCGATTGAGGCTCATGTGCTTTATCTGATTGCCGAACTGCCGCAAGAAGCGACGTACGTCACTCATCATGTGCAGAAAGTTCAAGCCTTCTTCCTCGCGATGGCGCATTTCGGTCAAGGGCTGAGTGATCGCGGCCATCGGGTGTGTCATCTGACCTTAGATGAAACCGGGCAGTTCGATGATCTTGAGTCTCTCGTCAAGCACGTGATGAAAGAGCATGGGCTTGAAAAATTTGAATACCAACGACCCGACGAATACCGATTGCGAGTCCAATTACGAGCGATGAGCGAAGCGTTGGGTTGTCCCAGTGACGGTGTTGAGACCGAGCACTTTTTGCTAAGCGAGGCTGAAGTGCTGGCTTT
>JALRJG010000284.1 GCA_023261215.1 Pseudomonadales bacterium
ACATGAGTTGGATCGAACGTGGCGAGAGTAGAGAGGAAAGCGATCAATGTCTGAACACACGCTCAGGAAAACTTACCATCATGGGAATCTGAGAGCGCAGCTGCTGAATCAGAGTGCTGAAATCATTGCTAAGCAGGGCATCGAATCACTCTCAATTCGGCAAGTGGCCAAGCAGTTGGGCGTTTCGCACAACGCGCCGAGTCGTCACTTCGAGAATAAAGCCGAACTCGTCCAGAATTTAGTACTCGACATCATGAGTCGCCAGCAGTCTAGACTTCGGTCTGTGCTCGAGAGTAATAAAGGCCGCCACCAACAGGCCCAACTTCGTGCGGCACTTTGGTCTTATCTTGACTGGTGCGCGTCGCATCCTATTGAGGCCCAGGTCATTCACCATCCCGACGTGCGCAAGATGGCTGATCATCGAATTCGATCCTCCATGGGGGATTGGGTGAAAAGTGTGGAAGCCCTGTTGGGGTACGATCGAAAGCCAGAGGATCCGGTTTCTGGTGCTGCGCTTCACTTCTTCTCGCTGGCTCTGGGGGGTGCAGCGATTCTGTTAAATCCACTGCTCCGTAGCGCGAGCGAGGAGCCTGACACCAAAATCTTGATTCAACGGTTGGTCGATGATGCCTATCCCGTCTCGTGATGCGGGGCAGGGAGTGTCTTAATCTCCATCTACTCAACGCGCTTCAAGCGGCGAGTCATCGCGCTCTTTATGATGCGCAGATTTCTCCGGATGATTAGGTCCATGACCAGGCCTGGCTCAGATGATTTCCGAACCCAATCGCCCGCCCGTGAGTGATGCCCGAAGAAAGCAGTTGCCAGAGGTGCGGGTGTTGCTTCGCTCTGAAGCCACCAACGGCAGGCTAAATCGTTTACCTACTCCGGCCAGCCGATGCTTAAAGTCAGCGCAACCGCCTGACAGTCAGCGGCTCGCTACCAACGCTCTACTTGCACCGGCATCGAACGAATGCCTCGAATGAAATTCGATTTCAAACGGGTTTCCTGACCCACGACCTCAATGGCCCGAAAGCGTTTCATGATCTCTTCCCAGATAATTCTGAGCTGCATTTCTGCCAATCGATTACCCATACAGCGATGCACCCCGAAACCAAATGACACGTGGTGACGGGCATTCTTTCGGTCGATGATCAGCCGATCAGGCTGTTCATGAACCGTATCGTCACGGTTGCCAGAGATGTACCACATCACCACCTTATCGCCAGCCTTCATGGACTTGCCATTGAAATCGAGATCACGGTTGAGCGTGCGTCTCATGTGTAACACCGGTGTTTGCCAACGGACGATTTCTGAAACCATGTTGGGAATGAGCGCGGGGTTTGCTCTCAGCTTGTCGTATTCCTCGGGAAATTGATTCAAGGCGAGAATACCGCCGGAGATGGAATTCCGGGTGGTGTCATTGCCGCCCACAATTAACAGCATAATGTTGCCAAGGAATTCGAGCGGTCGACTGGCCATGTCTTTCGTTGTTTCGCCATGCGCGAGCATTGTGATTAGATCATTCCGGCCGGTAGGGTCGGCAGCGGCTCGCTCTGACCAAAGCCCCATGAACGTACTCGCCATGTCATTCAGGCCCTCCAAAACTTCGGCGGGCTCTGGCCCCTCGTCCATGCCCGTGCTCTCTGGCGAGCCGATGGAAATATCGGACCAATAAGTAAGCTTTCGGCGGTCCTCGAAGGGAAAATCGAACAGGGTCGCCAGCATCCTCGTCGTGAGTTCGATGGAGACCTTATCCACCCAATCGAAGGTCACACCGTCTGAAGGCAGTGCATCAAGAATCTCTGCCGCGTGTCCTCGAATGACGGGTTCAAGCAGCATCAGATTTTTGGGCGACACGACGCCCGTGACCGCAAGTCGCTGCTGGTCATGCTTGGGTGGGTCCATCGAGATAAAGTTTTCGATGTACTGGCCGTTTGGGCTGTCGCCAATGGCAATGGTTGGAAAGGAGGAGAAGGCGTCGTGATTGCTCTCGACCTGCATGATGTCTTTGAACTTGGTAATCGACCAGTAAGGGCCGAATATGCTGTCCTCGGTGTAGTGGACAGGATCGTCGCGCCGAAGCCGGGCAAAATAAGGTCGCCAGAGGTCTTGTTGATAAAGCCGCGAATCGCTGACATCGATATCGCTCAGCGGTGCGGTTTCAGGGTCAGGCAGCGGGCCAGACGGCAGCGCAATTCTTGCGTACTCCTCTTCGCCCCTTAATGCATCGGCTGGACCTGTTTCTGTTCGATCACTCATCTTGGGATCTCCTTCGCTGAGTCTAAAATGTGCGTTATGCCGATAGGTTTAACATGGACCGCACGTGCCACTGTTCTGTCGCTTTTAAGCATTGAGTGTTTCTTTTGTCGCGACGAAAAGCATCAATGCCTCAAAAAGCTAGCGTATCTATTTGAATTAAATGAAAAAATAATCTTTAAGCTGAGCAACCTTTTCATTGACGAAACAAGTCGTAGCGCTTGTTCTGTCTA
>JALRJG010000285.1 GCA_023261215.1 Pseudomonadales bacterium
TTAGGCACCAAAAAAATTAGTCATCACAAGATATGAACCAACCATCGTCAAAGCCAAAAGCACCCCACCGCGTTCAACCATTGGTCGCGATTAAGGCTCTGCGTCGCTTACTCCAAGACCCTGAACAAACCGAAGAGGTCTTCGTGATCGTCCGTGCACTCACTGGACGTTCGGTGCTCAATGCATTCAATCGGTTCAAACAAGCTGAGATCGGTCAGGCCATCTTGAATGAACAAAGGAATCTCGTCTCTGTGCTCGAGAACAGAGACGCGCTCCGAGCCATGCCTCAAGGCTCGCTTGGCCGAGCGTATCTTAATTTCGTAGAAAAAGAATCCATTTCAGCAGCCGGCCTCATTGAAGCAAGCAACCGGGAGATGGATTTCATCGATCCTGACTTCGAGCGCTTTGCGAATCGCATGCGAGATCAGCACGATTTGTGGCACGTGCTGACGGGATACGGCCGAGATACATTTGGCGAAGCCTGCCTGCTCGCCTTTACTTACGCACAAACTCAGAATCGGGGCGTTGGATTCATAGCCCTTGCAGGCATGTTCAAATTGACCAAGGCCTTAGGCTCCGGTGTCCGGTCTGCCATGTGGCAAGCCTACCGTGCCGGTCAGCGGACCGCGTGGTTGCCCGCCGAGGATTGGGAGTCGCGCTTGCACGAGCCACTCGAGTCGGTACGTTCCACGCTGAATATTCCGGCACCAGAGCAATACCGCGCAGTGTTGGCCGCTCTACCTGTCGCCGCCTAAGAGACAACGCCTTCGGATCCTGAGACCCATGGGGTTCCTGTCAGACGCCATTGACTGATACTGATCAATAGCGCCGCCTACGACTGTTCATCCGATGGATTCGCCAAGGCGTTCGAAATCGATAGACTGGATCACACTTCAGCCCGGCGCCATTGCCAAGCCACTCGCGCACGTCGACTCGCAAGGCCCTTGTCACTTGTCACGCCTCAAACCTCTTTTGATTCATTCTTTCCAATCGAATCCCGTGGGCCTCTCATGGGTGCCCTCTAACCGTTTGTTAGCCTGCACTTGATCTCACCGACAAGGGCAGCGTAAAACAACACCGGTGCCCATCGACCAGTTGCTTTCACCCTAACGAGCCCTCACTTATGCAAGACTCCCCTGTTTTCGAACCGTCTGCCTCGCCCGCCCCAAGCACCTATTCGGTCGCGGAGCCCAAGTTTCTCGACCGCATGAGCTTTAATTTCGAGCAGCGGAAAAATATTCAGCAGGCCATGCAGGCGCGTTATGAAAAATATGGCGCCGTCGTTCGAAGTGGTTTCCTAGGGTTTCAGCTTACGCAGCTGTTCGGCCCTGAGTGGAACCAAGTGGTGTACCAAAATCGAGACGGGCTGTTCTCGAGCGAGGAAGGCTGGGAGTTCGTGCTCAAACGAATCTTCCCGGGCTCCATCATGGCCATGGATGGTGCGGATCACCTGTATCAGCGTCGGATCATGTCGCAGGCATTCAAGAGGCCAAAACTGGTCGCTTACCTCGACTACATGAACCCAGCAGTCGATGCAGGCCTCAGTCATTGGCTCTCGAACGCGTCCTCGAGCGCTAACCCTTTTCATGTCTTTCCCAGCGTTAAGTCCCTTACTTTGAAATTAGCCACGCGGGTCTTCATGGGTATCGATCTAGATGAAAACGCTAACAAGATGAATCAGGCTTTCATTGATGCCGTGGAAGCCTCCATGGCACCGATCCGTTATCCAATCCCGCCCTTTCAGATGTGGCGTGGTGTTAAAGGCCGAGCCTATTTGGTCAAGGCGTTTGAAGCCCTTTTGCCCGAGAAGCGAGCCCAAAACACCCCAGACTTCTTCAGTCAGTTCTGTCATGCCGAAAGCGACGAGGGAGAAAAGTTTACGGATCAAGAGATCGTCGACCACATGATCTTTCTGATGATGGCGGCGCACGACACGACCACCAGCACATTGACGACCATGTTTTACCTGCTCGCCAAGCACCCCGAGTGGCAAGATCGATTACGTAACTTGTCCCGCAGTTTCGACAAACCCTATTTGTCATTTGAGGAAATCAGCGATCTCGAGGAATTCGATTGGGTCATGAAAGAATGCCTGCGCATGGTGCCGCCACTGCCCACGATGCCAAGGCGCGTGCTTAAAGACGCCACCGTGATGGGCGTCGAGTTCATGCAAGGCTCATTTGTGAGCGTGTCGCCCGCGCACACGCACTACATGGCCGAATACTGGGGTGACCCCGACACCTTCAGGCCAGAGCGTTTTTCACCCGCAGAGGGTAGCAAACGTCATCCATATCAGTGGATCCCCTTCGGCGGAGGCGCACATATGTGCGTGGGTCAGCATTTCGCGACACTTCAGGTCAAAGCCGTGCTTCACCAAATTCTGCTCCGCTTCAAATGGTCGGTTCCTGAAGGTTATGAAGTGCCGTACCAGCTCATGCCCATCGCAAAGCCAAAAGATGGTTTACCCGTTAGACTCCTTCGATGTT
>JALRJG010000286.1 GCA_023261215.1 Pseudomonadales bacterium
CAAACGGTTCCACCGATGGGTGGCATCGCCATCGCGTTTAAGTTCATTGAAGCTCGTGACACTCCAAATATCGGCTGATACCCCACAGGCTTCCTCCAAAAGATCAGCAGCGGCCACGACCTCTCTCAAGATAGCACCAGACCCTAGAAGCTGGACGCGCTTTTTTGAACGCTTTGAGGATGCCGCTTTGAGCAAGTACATGCCTTTGCATATGTCGGCCTCGACATTGGCTGGCATTTCGGGGTGGACATAGTTCTCGTTGGTCAAGGTGATGTAAAAGAATTTCGCTTCTTTATCGACAAACATCCGCTTTAAGCCATGCTGCAGGATGACGGCGAGCTCATAGGCATAGGTCGGGTCATAGGTCACGCAATTTGGAATCGTCCCCGCCAAGATGTGGCTGTGCCCATCTTGGTGCTGCAAACCCTCACCATTTAGCGTCGTGCGTCCAGAGGTGCCGCCAAGGAGAAACCCTCTGGCACTGAGATCACCCGCGGCCCAACATAAGTCTCCGACTCGCTGGAAGCCGAACATCGAGTAATAGATGTAAAACGGGATCAGTGTCTGCGCGTGCGTTGAATACGAGGTCGCAGCTGATAGCCATGCAGAAAAAGCGCCACCCTCGTTGATGCCCTCTTCCATCACCTGCCCGTGCTTGTCTTCTCGGTAGGCCATCATTTGGCCGGTATCCACAGGCTCATAGAGTTGGCCCACACTCGAGTAAATCCCAAGTTGGCGGAACATCCCTTCCATGCCAAATGTGCGTGCTTCGTCGGGAACAATGGGCACCACGCGAGCACCGACATGTTCGTCTTTAACCAGCACTTGCAGCATGCGCACAAAGGCCATGGTCGTCGATATCTCGCGATCGCCGGTACCTTTCAACATGCTCGAAAACGCCTCGAGCCCAGGCACCCGAAGCGCTTCAAAGTCACTCAACCGGCTCGGGATCGGACCCCCTAGACGATCTCGGCATGCCTTCAGATAGCGAATTTCAGTTGAGTCCTCGGGCGGGCGGTAATACGGCACATCCGCCAAATGCTCATCAGGGATTGGCAAATCAAATCGATCTCGAAAACTTTTCAACGCCTCCAAATCGAGCTTCTTAACCGAGTGGGTGTAGTTTTGAGCCTCTCCCGCAGGCCCAAGACCATAGCCTTTGACAGTCTTGGCTAGCACCACGGTCGGCTGGCCCTTGTGACGCACTGCAGCGGCGTAAGCCGCAAACACCTTGTAAGGGTCGTGGCCTCCACGATTGAGCTTGGCCAATTGTTCGTCGCTCATATCCGCTACGATCTCGAGCAGTTCGGGGTATTTGCCAAAAAAATGTTGTCGAACGTAATCCCCGGTATGGCTTTTGTAATTCTGATAATCGCCGTCAACGGCTTCATCCATTCGTTGCTGAAGCAATCCTGACCGGTCTCGCTCAAAGAGGGGATCCCACTGGCGACCCCAAATGACTTTGATGACATTCCAGCCCGCCCCTCGGAACACACCTTCGAGTTCCTGGATAATCTTGCCGTTGCCTCGCACCGGACCATCGAGACGCTGCAAATTACAGTTCACCACAAAGATTAAATTGTCTAACCGCTCACGACCGGCGAGTGAAATGGCGCCTAGGGATTCTGGCTCGTCCATCTCACCATCACCCACAAAACACCACACCTTTCGATCGTTGGGTTCCGTGAGACCTCGATGCTCGAGGTACTTCATCGTATGCGCTTGGTAAATGGCTTGAAGCGGCCCGAGGCCCATGGAAACGGTTGGAAACTGCCAATAGTTGGGCATCAGCCACGGGTGGGGGTAGCTTGATAACCCGTCGCCATCCACCTCCTGGCGAAATCGATCCAGCTGTGCCTCCGTGAGCGAGCCCTCTAGAAACGACCGAGCGTAGATTCCTGGCGCACTGTGACCTTGGATATACAGAAGGTCGCCTGGCCTGCCGGGTTGATTTCCTCGGAAGAAATAATTGAAACCCACATCGTAGAGTGTGGCAGAGGACTGAAACGTTGAGATGTGCCCACCCAGCGTGCTGTCTTTCAAATTTGCCCGCATCACCATCGCCATGGCGTTCCAACGAATCAGGCTGCGGATGCTGCGTTCGATGAAAAGATCGCCCGGCATTCGAGCCTCTCGATGCACGGGAATTGTATTTCGATAGGGGGTGGTCATCGCGAAGGGCAATTGTGACCCTTGCTCGGTGACTTTCGCGGCGAGCATCTGAAGCAGATATTGCGCACGCTCAACACCTTGCACATCGACGACCGACGCCAGTGCGTCGAGCCACTCCTGAGTTTCTTCTGGATCTAGGTCGACGCTTTGTTCTCGTTGCTTGTCCTGTTCGATGGCTCTCACTCCTGACATTGACTCACCTAAAGAGTCGCTGGCGCTGACCGAATTATAAGACCTCGGTTGATGCAGCTCCAACGCTCACAGCGTCGCAAAGGACCGAAATGCCGCTGAGTAGTCTCGCCACTGGCTG
>JALRJG010000287.1 GCA_023261215.1 Pseudomonadales bacterium
GCCCCAAAATTGGAATGTCAGAAAGGAGCGGGACTTTGGACTCAACGTCTCTTGAGTCTGAGGAGATCAGGCCGCCAATGATGAATGGCGTGTTGTCGGCGACGCGCACGAACGTCTGCACTTGGCGATTGTCGATGGTGGGCGCCACGAAGATATCCGATGAACTGGCCGCCGTCTGGCTGACTGAGCTCACAATGGTTTCCACCTGCATGGTCACCTCAGAGCCATCTTCGTTGATGCGCGGCCTGAGATTCAAAACAATGCCCACGGGGAAGTAATCAACCGCAGAGATAATGCCCGCATTGGTGGCCGTTGATTTGACCACTGGGACTTGCTGGCCGATTTGAATACGTGCTTGACGTCCGTCGAGTACGAGGACCGATGGGCTGCTGAGAATCTCTGCCTCGCCCGTGGCGACCAGGCTATCGAGCCTGACTTGAAGGAAGTCCGTTGAAGAGAATTCAGACTCTGTAAAGGTGAGCGTGAACGGCTGGACAGAGCCGTCGTAACCGCCAGAGAAGTTGGTGTCGAATTCGCCTTCCACCGCAGTGAGGTTGAACCCTAATTCTGAAAGCTTTTCGGTGTTGACTTCGATGACCAATGCCTCGATGACAATTTGTCGCGCGGGTCGGTCGATTTGCTCTCTCAGCAAACTGATTAAACGAGAAACGGGCTCGGGGTCATTTCTGTCATACGCGATCAGTAACCGCTGTTGGGGCTCGCCGGAGGTGGTGTTGTGTAGGTAGGTCCCGCCAATGTCCGGCACGGCACTGTATTGGGCTTGGCGTTGCTGTAATTGCTGCACCTGTTGGTTGAACGGTTGAGCATTCGGCGCAACATCCATCAAGCTGGTCTTGGCCGCGTCAATCAGTTTGATGACGACGGGCAACTTCCAGGTTCCATTTTGTCGTGGGTTATAAAATTTATCGAAAATGGACTCGCCTTGACCCTCGGCATACTCCACGGTGGTGTAGCCGAGCGCCTTTAGGAGCGCGATGGCACGATCAGCCTGTAGATAGCTGAGGGAATAGACCTGGTAGGTCAGATCGGTGGCATCGGGCTTACTTGGGTTGGTTCGCGCGGCATCGACGGTTCGAGCAAATGATTGAAGGATGCGTGAGCCTGTCTCTTCATCTGCACCTGCCAAGGTTCTCGCATAGAGTTCGTATCCCGCGCCTGAGGAGTGAATGACACCAAATTCGATGATCGCCTGGTTATTGGCTCCCATAACGATCCGAGACACGTAGCCCTGCGGCAGCGCCTCATCTGAGTTCAGTCGTTCGTAAGCAAACTCTAGCTGGAGCTGAATACCAAAGCGGTCAAGAATCCGCTGGTTTTGGCTCGCATCTGATGCGGGCGACGGTAAGATCCTGGTTTCGGCGACGGCGGTCGTCGCGAGTGAGAGCGCGAAACATCCTATCAGGAGCCTTTTTAGCCAGCGCGCGCGAGGAAAGTTGGCGTATCGGGCTGAGGCTGAGCGGGGCATTGAGGCGGGCTCGCCTTTAATCGTCGTGTCTAACATGCGCTTCATTTGTGTCAAAAGTACATCGATGATAACCGAAGAGGGGTGGGGCGCCCAGATTGAGCCAGACGGTTCTCAGGTCGAGGACAAACAAAACGCGCACCGTTAGAATAAGGCGGTCTCGAATTGGGTTTTGTAAGGGTAAGTGATGCCAATCGACCTCGAATTTGTCCGAAGTCAATTTCCCGCGTTTTCTGAGCCGAGTCTCAGTCACTGGCTATTTTTCGAAAACGCGGGGGGATCCTTTCCCTGTGGCGCGGTGGCTGATCGGTTGGCGGCGTTCTACGCTCGAACCAAAATGCAACCTTATTGGCCAGCCCAGCCTTCGGCCGACGGCGGGGAAGCCATGGATGATGCTAAATCGCGTTTAGCGAATTGGTTAGGCGTGCCTCTGTCTTGGCTGAGTGTCGGCCCCTCTACCACGCAAAACACCTACGTCTTATCGAAGGCCTTTGGCGATTGGCTGTCAAAGGGTGATGCGATCATCGTCACCAATCAAGATCATGAGGCGAATTCCGGGCCCTGGCGACGACTGGAAGCGCGTGGCATTGAGGTTCGTGAGTGGTCCATTGATTCGACGAGCGGGAGATTGAACCCATCGGGCCTCGAAGCCTTATTGGACAGCAAGGTGAAGCTGGTTACGTTTACGCATTGCTCTAACATCGTGGGCGAGATCAATCCAGTCGCTGAGTGGGTGGGTTTGGTCCATGCAGCGGGTGCGCTCGCGTGCGTCGATGGCGTGTCTTACGCGCCTCATGGCTTGCCCAACGTGCAAGCGCTGGGCGCTGATATCTATCTCTTCTCGAGCTACAAAACGTTCGGTCCGCACCAAGGCGTGATGGTGATGTCCCCTGAACTTGCAGAACAACTTCCAAATCAAGGCCATGTTTTCAACGGGTATGATCCCACCAAGCGGTTGACACCGGCGGGTCCAGACCATGCGCAGACGGCTGCTTTAG
>JALRJG010000288.1 GCA_023261215.1 Pseudomonadales bacterium
GATTCTGCTCGATGATTCTCTCAAGCGCCGCAACGGCGGCTTCGGCATTGCCTGAAGCCATCTCTAACCTGCCCAAAATTAGACTCGTGCGCGGGTTATCCGACGCATGGCCGATCGCCTCCACAACAGATGCTCGCGCTGCCTCGAAGGACTTGGCCTCGATCTGCTCCTCGGCGAGTTCGCAGTAGTAGTGAGAAATAGCGTCTTCGAGCCGACGCTCTTTTTCGCCACCGGTAATGCTCTTTGCTGTTTCGATGCAGCGCAGCCAATCGCGCTCACGCTCGTAAACCTGAAGCGTGACTTGAAGCGAATCTCTTTTGAACTGAGGATTTTCCTTAGCGAGCAACACGGACATATCTTCTGCGCGATCAAGCAATCCCGCTTGCAAGTAGTCTCTTGCCAACTCAATTTGAACTTCGTGACGTGTTTTTTGATCCAGACGCGCGTGCGTGAGGACGTTTTCATGAACGAACACCGCTTTCTCGAGTTCACCACGCCGTCTGAGTAAGCCGCCCAAGGCAAGATGGGTGTCGATATTATCTTGATCGACCCTCAAGGCTTCGACCAGCGTCTCAACGGCTTCATCCTGCTGCTCGTTAAGAAGGTGTCTCAGACCCAGTTCGTAGGATCTTGAATGTTTTCGCTCGCGTCGACCCAGAGCCCAGCCGATGCCCAGCGCGATCATGAATAACAGCAGAAGCCCGAGCTCAGTCATTCCAGAACTCGACGCGGAGGAGATTCAACTAAACGCCAAAAGCGGTTCAAGATCCTACTTCCGAGACAGCCAACGTGATGCACTTGAGAGAACCTGACCAACCAACACCCCAACAAAAAAGCTGAGCACGATCCACCAGGAGATCGGCCAAGCCTCGCTTTCAAACTCTAGCAGTCTCAAGACCACAGGATCACTGTTTTCGGTGGCCAACACAAAGGCAACGACGCCAAGGGCCAACAGCGCGAGCCGTGCGATAAAGCTCTTAACCCAATGCATCAACCGATCCTCGTCAGGATGTTAGGAAACTAAAACGTGGATTATGCGTTCGAACGATAAAGCGACCAAGAAGCGCACAATGGATAAATGGGCCAGCCAGCAGCCCGCTTTTCTAAAACTCGTTGCTGTCGTCTGCATCCATCGGCATGCTGGCGTCGCTTCCAAGCAAGCTCTCATTAACCCGCTCTCTTAATTCCTTGCCAGGCTTGAAGTGGGGAACATACTTGCCCGCAAGCGCAACTTGCTCGCCGGTTTTTGGATTGCGCCCAATTCTGGGCGCCCGGTAATGTAAAGAGAAACTTCCAAACCCCCGAATCTCGATTCGCTCGCCACGAGCGAGCGAATCGGCCATCTGATCCAAAATCATCTTGACCGCCAATTCCATATCCTTGGCGGTCAATTGACTCTGACTCGCGGCGAGCCGTTCTATGAGCTCAGATTTGGTCATGACGTTTAAGCGTCTCCGTCCGAAGCCGCTCGATCTTGCTCTTGCTTGATCAAGTCACCCAGGGTTGCTGGCGTCACCGCTGCGACTTCTCGCTCGCGATGCTCGCGAACCGCTGTTTGCTCGTCCGCAATATCCTTCGCTTTGATCGAGACTGATAGGCTTCGAGTCTTGCGGTCGACGCCAACGATCTTGACTTCTATGCTGTCGCCTACGCTCAACATCGTTCGAGCATCGCTGACGTGATCGATTGAGATGTCTGAGGCTTTCAACACGCCTTCTACCTCTTCGGCCAGCGTCAACACCGCCTGACGAGCATCGACTTCCTTCACCGTACCCGTTACCACCGTGCCCTTCTCGTTTTGCGCAACGTAGTCGGAGAACGGATCTGACTCAAGCTGCTTCAAGCCCAGTGAAATTCGCTCTCGCTCTGGGTCGATCGCCAGAACCACCGTCTCGATTTCATCACCCTTGGTGAAATTGCGCACTGCTTGCTCTCCGGGTTCGTTCCAGGAGATGTCAGATAGATGCACGAGACCGTCGATTTCGCCATCAAGCCCGATGAAGATCCCGAAGTCAGTGATGGACTTGATGTAACCCTTGATTCGATCGCCTTTACCATGAAGCGCCGCGAACTCTTCCCAAGGATTGCCCTTACACTGCTTAATCCCGAGGGAAATCCGGCGACGGTCCTCATCAATGTCGAGCACCATCACTTCAACTTCATCCCCTACCTGAACCACTTTCGAGGGATGAATATTGCGGTTTGTCCAGTCCATTTCTGAGACGTGAACCAAACCTTCAACCCCTTCTTCGAGCTCAGCAAAACAACCGTAGTCCGTCAGGTTAGTCACCTTAGCCATCGTTCTGGTCCCTTCTGGGTAACGACGGGTAATGGCAAGCCAAGGATCCTCGCCCAATTGCTTAAGACCTAAAGACACTCGATTGCGCTCACGATCGAACTTAAGCACTTTGACATCGATCTCATCGCCCACTGCAACGATCTCGCTTGGATGCTTAATTCGCTTCCACGCCATGTCG
>JALRJG010000289.1 GCA_023261215.1 Pseudomonadales bacterium
ACCCCGAGAGTCGCATGCCGCCTCTTTCTTCCTCAAAATACATGGCCGCTTCAATAAACGCGGGTCCGAGCGCCTGTTTCACACGGAGTTCTCGTTCATTCATTGACATCGCAGCCGCATATTGCCGAACCACTTTGCCTTGATGCGTGAGACTGAGCTGAACCTTTGGGTGACTAAGACTGATTTTGCGCACGATGTCCTCGATTCGTGCGAGTTCGGTTTTCTCCGTCCTAAGGAATTTTCGTCGAGCTGGCGTGTTGTAAAAGAGATCCTCGACATCCACCGTCGTACCTCGCGGATGCGCCGCGGGCGATAGTTCAGATTGCATCGACTCACCTGCTGAACGCACGCACCAACCTGCCTTCTCGTCTGACGCGTTGGAGGTCATGACCAATTTCGACACCGATGCAATCGAAGCCAAGGCCTCACCCCGAAAGCCTAAAGTTGCGATGCCTTCGAGATCATCTTGTTCACTGATCTTAGAGGTGGCGTGCCGCTCTAACGCCAACTTCAAATCGTCCGCGGGTACGCCCCTGCCGTTATCCCGAACCAACATGCGCTTAGATCCACCCGCCTCAAGCACAATGTCGATGCGCGTCGCCTCAGCATCAAGCGCATTTTCCAACAATTCTTTGATGACCGATGCCGGTCGCTCCACGACTTCACCGGCGGCTATTTGGTTCGCCAGCCGCGGCGAGAGGCGCTGAATGCGGGTCATGTCCTGGGGATCTCTAACACTTGCCCAATACGTATTTTATCGGACCTTAGCGAATTCAGTTCCTTGATCTGCGCTGACGAGACCTGAAACCGTTCGGCGATTTCAGATAAGGTGTCGCCACGCCGAATCTTATAGGTCATGGCTGTTCCAGGCTGTTGCGCAGAGCGACTGGCAAGCAAGGTGCCTGGCGGCGGGTTGGTTCGAAAATATGCATCGACGCCCTTAAAGATGGCGCTGGCTAACTTCTCTTGATGTGCTTTAGAAGCGAGCCGATTGGCTTCTCCTGGATTCGATATAAACCCAGTTTCGACCAGAATAGACGGAATGTCAGGTGACTTCAGAACAATAAATGAAGCCTGCTCGACCTTTGATTTGTGCAGCTTATTAAACGGCTTCAAAGCACTGAGAACCGATTCACCAATCAGAATGCTCGAGCTCAGCGATGCAGTCATAGACAGATCGAGGAGAACCTCGGCGAGCACATCATCTTTGTCGTCCAAACTGACGCTGCCAACACCCCCAATCAAATCGGCACGATTTTCCTTCTCGGCCAACCATAGCGCGGTCTCGCTAGTCGCACCTGATTCAGAGATGGCGTACACCGACGCACCGCTGGCATCAGGTGTTTTCCAGGCATCCGCGTGAATTGAAATAAAAACATCCGCTTGATGCTCCCGTGCAATGGCCGTTCGTTTTCGATGGGCCACATAATAATCACCACCGCGCGTCAGAATGGCTTGATAGCCAGGATGTCGATTCGCTTCTTTTTGCAGCGCCTTCGCAATATCAAGGACGACCGTCTTCTCATAGATTCGCTTGGGTCCGATCGCGCCAGGGTCGTCGCCCCCATGACCTGCATCAATAGCAATGACTAAATTCCGATTCGTTTGGGACTCCACTGAGGCAGTGACTTTCTTCGCGGGGTCGCTTAAAGCAGCCCCATCCGGCGCACCGAACAGATCAACCACCAAACGATCGCCATATTGATCAATCGGCTTGAGTAGAAAACTCATCGGCTTCACACGGGCAGAGAGTTCCAAGACAACTCGGAGATCCGTTGATGACTCCGGGGACAAACGCACACTCTTTATCGGCCCCTTAAACAGCTGCTTGAGCCACTTTCGATCTCGCATGGGGCTCGAGGGCGCTGAGACGCCAGAGAGATCAATCACCACACGATCCGGATTTTCAAGGGTGAAAAGCGTGTGCTCAGCCGGCGAGCTCAGGTCCATCACCAATCGGGTTTTTTCAGGAGATTCGTGACTCCTGATGCCTTCGAGGTCAGTCGCTCGTGTGAGGGTAGGGCAAAAACAAAGACCAAAGACGACCAGGACTTGGAGGGCGCAGGCACCGGCGGACGATTGACCTACTCGCTCATAGCAGGTCGCGAAAAGCAGGAACATCGCTCGAGTCATGCTGTCTTCTCAACTTGCTGTTTCAGATAGAACCTTGCTGATACCTACTTTAAAGCTCTGAGTCACCACTCCTTCGCTCATCGACTCGAGGGCATTCCAGGCAAGGTAACGCCGACCAATAGGTTAACAAAGCTCACCCTAAATTTCACAACCTGACACCTCAGCACGCCCGCTTCAGGGCCATTGGTTACGAGCTTGTTCCTTGTCAAAGTTCATTGTCTGAGTTCCTCGTCAGATGACCTAACCCTCAGCCGCTTGAAATGCTTTTAGGGTGGCTAGCCCGACTTCACTTTTGGCATCCAGTTTCAAAGCACGAGCGGAACCAAGACCCGCGCTCAGCGAAA
>JALRJG010000028.1 GCA_023261215.1 Pseudomonadales bacterium
CTTTGTCATGACCACCGAGTACTCTGCCGACTTAAAGACCAGCTGTGCCTATCCACCCGAAGGCATTGCCAACAGCCTTGGCGAATATTTAGAAAGACTCGACAAGACCCAGCTGCGCATTGCTGAAACTGAAAAGTACGCCCACGTCACGTTTTTTTTCTCCTGTGGGGAGGAAGCACCCTTTCCAGGCGAGGATCGCATATTGGTGCCATCGCCAGATGTAAAAACCTATGACTTGCAGCCCGCCATGAGCGCAAGGGAACTCACGACTAAATTGGTGAATGCTATTCGCTCAGAAACCTACGACCTCATCGTTTGCAATTACGCAAACGGCGATATGGTGGGCCATACAGGTAATCTTTCAGCCGCGATCGAAGCGGTCGAGTGCTTGGATGAGTGCATCGGAGCCGTGGTGGCCGCCATTCATGACGTTCAGGGGCAAGCCCTCATCACCGCTGATCATGGCAACTGTGAAGCCATGCTCGATGAAGAGTCGGGTCAACCACATACTGCACACACTTCTGAACTCGTGCCTCTTTTCTACATCGGCGAGGGACAGCCTGAGATCAGAAAGGGAGGCGTTCTAAGCGATATCGCCCCCACATTGCTGCACCTTATGGGTCTTCCAGTGCCCGGCGAGATGACTGGCCAGAATCTTTTATCCGCTGCCGGCACGTCCCAACAACACGCGGTGTCCTAACATTTGTTGCTCGTATACCGCGTCATCATAGGTTCTGTGCTGATTTGGGCGTTGGCAGCGCTTGCATCCGAAGAGGAGGAGGTCGAGCAAGAGCTCGCTCAACTCAGAAAAGCGCTGCAGTCGATTGAGGCCGAGTGGAAAGCATCGAGCGCCGCACTGTCTGACGAGGAGGCGGCCTTAGCACGTGTGGATGACTTGGTGGCATCCCAGGTCAAATCTCTTAGACAGGCAGAAAGAAAGGCCCAAGAGACGAAAACGCAGATCGATCTGCTGACAGGACACAAGAACGAACTCATCGAACAACGTGACGCCCAATTAGAGGACGTTCAACACCATCTGAGAGCCGCTGCAAGAATGGGCGCAACCAGCCCGCTCAAAGTCATGCTGAATCAAGAAGATCCTAACAGCGTTGCTCGCGTCGCAAGGTACTTCGGATATTTCGCCGAGGCTCGAATGGAGCGGGTGAACGTTCTCGAGCAGACACTGAAGGATCTCGCCATCAGCGAGCAACAATTGGCGATCGAAACTGCCGAACTCAACGATCAACTGGTGATTGCCACCAACGAACGCGACCGACTGAAATCCCGACGTCTTGAAGCGAGCGCCGTGGTTGCAGAGTACCGCGCGAGCTACATCAGCATCGATGCCCAGCGCATGCAACTCCGAGACAGCGAGCGCGATCTCTTGGCGCTGCTAGATTCCCTTAAACGGCAATTCTTTGATTTTGCCAAACCCTCCGAAGTCGTCCCTTTTGCCTCACGCAAGGGCAATCTACCGCTGCCGCTGGATGGAAGACTGGCGACCGGGTTTGGAGATCTGAGACCTGAAGGTCGAGTCAAGTGGACTGGCGTCCTCATCGAAGCGCCCCTTGGCACGCCCGTGAAAGCAATTCACTACGGTCGCGTTGTATTTGCTGACTGGCTGCGAGGGTTTGGCTTGTTGATGATCGTCAGCCATGATCAAGGTTACATGAGCCTTTATGGACACAATCAAGTCCTACTGGTTGAACCGGGTGAATGGGTCCATCCTGGACAGATCATTGGTGAGACTGGAACCAGTGGCGGCCAACTGGTGCCAACCACCTATTTTGAAATTCGCGCCGCCGGTCAACCCATTGATCCTATGCTATGGTGTGCAGCCAGCAATTCAGGCGGACAGAGAGGCTAATCGTCAGCCAATGACGAACAATAAAATGACTTCGGACTCACTCAAGAGCGACAGATACCCATGACGGCTTTCACTCAGCGATGCCTCTCGTTAACCCTGGTTTTGACTTCACTTCTCTGCCCTCTGATGGGTTCAGCCGAAGACGCTTCGCCATCAAACCAACCTGCGCAGGATGCACGGCTGCCGATTGAAGAACTCAGGGTTTTCGCGGAAGCTTTTGATCGAATTAGTCGTGCTTACGTTGAAGAGGTCGACGACAAGGCACTGTTAGAAAAGGCGATTAAAGGCCTCCTCTCCGAACTCGATCCTCACTCAGCGTTTCTCGATGCGGATTCGTTCAACGACCTTCAAGAAACAACCACCGGCAACTATGGCGGTCTCGGCATTGAAATCGGTCGCCAAGATGGCGTGATCAAAGTCGTGACCCCGATGGACGATACCCCCGCATCCCGCGCTGGCATTCTTCCCGGGGATCTCATCATCGAGCTTGACGGTCAGACTGTTCGAAGTCTGGGCGTGAATCAGGCCGTCGACGTCATGCGAGGCGAGCCCGGCAGTGAAGTCACTCTCACGGTTTTAAGGGAAGGTGAATCCCAACCCATTGAAGTGACGCTGGTACGGGAAGTCATCAATGTCTCGAGCGTACGAAGCCGGCTCCTTGAGCCTGGCTTTGGTTATCTTCGAATCGCGCAGTTCCAGGCGGATACGGGGGCGGAAGCGGGTGATGCCATTGCAAAGATGAATGATCTGACGCCGCTTAAAGGGCTCGTTCTTGATCTTCGAAACAACCCGGGGGGCGTCTTACAGGCGGCCGTGGCGGTTTCTGATTTGTTTCTGAACCAAGGCACGATTGTCTACACCGAGGGACGCCTCGATCCAGCCAACATGGTTTACGAGGCGACGGGCCGAACGCTGATGCCCGATCTTCCTCTGGTCGTGTTGATTAACGAAGGCTCGGCATCGGCCTCGGAAATCGTTGCGGGCGCTCTGCAAGACCATCGTCGAGCGCTTTTGCTGGGCACGGCCACCTTCGGCAAAGGTTCTGTGCAGACGGTGCTGCCGTTAACCAATGAGAAGGCCATCAAACTGACGACGGCACTGTATTTCACGCCCAATGGCCGATCCATTCAGGCGGAAGGCATACAACCTGATTTGCGCGTCGAGCGATCCACGGTGACCCGCGTTCGGTCGAATCCTTTTGCGGTTCAAGAAAAGGATCTGCCAGGCCATCTGTCTGCGCCTGAAGGCACCCAACCGAGCGAACAATCGAAGCCTGATCTGAGTGCCCAGGCACAAGATAACCTGGCTGGCTGGAATGAGGATTTTCAGCTCACCGAAGCGCTCAACTTGCTTAAGGGCTTGAATATTCTGAGTGCTGCATCCGCAATGCCATCGACCGTGACCCCACGAGATCAGACCGATAGCGAATAAGGTCAAACCGTTACGGCAAAGCAGGGGCTCGTTGCAGGCGCCGGATCCATCATTTTCCTGACAACATCAAGAGGGTGCTCAGGCCGCAGCAAGTCTCAGCGCTTCGCCTAAATCCAACGTGCCTTCATAGATGGCGCGCCCGGTGATCACACCTGCCAGCGGCCTCGCAGTATTGCTCGCGGGTAGTAATTGCTTCACATCCTCAAGGGTGTGAATTCCGCCCGAGGCAATAATGGGGATATCGACCTTCTCTGCCAACGCCATGGTTTCTAACACATTGGTGCCGGCCATCATGCCGTCGCGATCAATGTCGGTGTACACAATGCCTGCCACACCTGATTGCTCAAATCTTAGCGCCAGGTCCTCAGCACGTTGATCCGTCACTTCCTTCCAGCCGCGGATAGCCACTCGCCCCTTCTCGGCATCGAGTCCAACGATGATTTGGCCCTTGAACTTGGCACATGCTTCATCAACGAAATCCGGCGCCTCGACGGCTCGTGTGCCCAAAATGACGTAATCAATCCCCACCGCAAGATAGCGCCGAATGGTCTCGAGTGAGCGAATACCACCACCGACTTGGATGGTCAGTGCAGGATACGCAGCGCGAATGGCTCGGACCGTCTCGACGTTACTGTCAACACCAGAGAGTGCGCCATCAAGATCAACAATGTGCAACCGTTTGGCGCCCGCATCGACCCAAGCTTTAGCAAACGAGACGGGATCCTCACTGTAGACCGTGCTCTCATCAAATCGACCGCGCCGCAAATTAACCACGTTGCCATCTCTCAGATCGATGGCAGGAATCACCTCAAACACTTAGAGAGACCCTTTCGTTGAGGGCATTTGCTCGCCCATACGAGGATCGGGTGTGATCGCCATTCTCAAAGCACGCCCAAAGGCTTTGAACACCGTTTCAATCTGGTGATGCGCGTTCTCGCCCCGAAGATTATCGATGTGCAACGTGACCAGCGCGTGGTTGGTAAACCCCTGAAAAAATTCGTGGAACAAATCCACATCAAAGTCGCCCACGGTGGCTCGCGTAAAGGGCACGTTGTAACAAAGGCCTGGTCGACCAGACAAATCGATCACCACGCGAGACAGCGCCTCATCCAGTGGCACATACGCATGCCCGTATCGAGCGATACCTTTCTTGTCGCCGAGCGCTTGATTCACGGCTTGACCGAGCGTAATTCCTAAATCTTCCACCGTGTGATGGGCATCGATCTCCAAATCGCCTTTGGCGTGAATGGTCAGATCGATGAGGCCATGTCGAGCGATCTGATCAAGCATGTGCTCGAGAAAGGCAAGACCCGTTTGCATTTGACGCTCACCACGCCCGTCCAGGTTGACGGACACTTCAATCTGCGTTTCTAGCGTCTCTCTTTTTACTGTCGCGGTTCTCAAGACTCCTCCCAATTCGCTCAGAGTGCGGCGCCATAGGGCAGATATCGGTTGTCTGAATGCTGCTTAATCCAACGCCGTAATTCTGGTTCAAATGCAGATTGCGACTTTAAGATCGCAACCAACGCAATAACGGAACTGCGTTTGCCTGCTTCCCAGCCCACCCACTGCTGCTCTGCCAAGGTAAAAAACCGAATCAGTCGCTCAAGCTCTGCAGGCGTCAGCGACTCGGCCTGCGCCCAAGCGCGCTTATCCTGCGTTACTGTCCACGCCAAATCCGAGAAAGTTTGAGCATTCAGACCCTCGAGTGTCTCTAGCGCTACCCCTTGCAATGCGTCGAGCAAGACACGAATCGTGGCAGCGTCCAAGACGCTCGAGGACGCGGGCTTCCAGACACCAATACTCACGTTGATTTCACCGTTATTGCGCCACTAAGGCCACAAGAGAGATTCAATGGAGCGGGCGACGAGATTCGAACTCGCGACAACCAGCTTGGGAAGCTGGGACTCTACCAACTGAGCTACACCCGCATGGCTACATTTTGCCAGCAATTGCGCGTCCAGAAAACTGCCTGGGCTGCCAAGGCGGCTTTTGCAGTCAATGATTCATACCGGCGAGCGAAGACTCGAGCTTCTCCGCGGTGCAAAACATGGTCGATACCGCAGATATTTGACCATCGCCTCGCCTAATCCGCCCAAATCATGAGCACAGCACCCAGACAAACCAAGCCCATTCCCCACCACTCGTGCTGCTTTGCACGCTCCTTGAAAATGAAATAACTAATCAAAAGACTGAAAACAAACTCAATTTGTCCCAGCGTTTTCACATATGCGGCACGCTCTAGCGTGAATGCCGTAAACCAACCAATTGAACCCAGCACGCCGGTGACGCCGATAAACAGACCAAGACGCCATTTCAGTAACAGCTGTTTGATTTCGCGTCTCTCGTTAATGAAAACAAGCCCTAGGCAAAGACCCGTTTGCAGAATGACCATCAGGGCAAGCGTCATCGCGGCTGCAGACACCGCATCATTGAGACCGAGCGATAAACTCGCATCCCTAATGAGCAGCGAAGTCAGCGAAAACGCCAGCGCCGACGCGAGGCCGTAAAAAACAGACCGATCAAGCGTGAGATGGAGTCGCCTCTCAGGATTCCACTGCAATGAGACGATGCCAACACTTGCCACCATGACGCCGAGCCAAGCCAAGCTCGAAAGCGCATCCTGAAAAAAGAGACTGCCCATGACGGCCGTCATCATGATTTCTAATCGGATAAAAGTTGAACCGAGCGCAAAGTTTCTCAGGCTAAACAGCCTCACCAGCAAGACGGTCGCGAGGACCTGCAAACCGCCCGCGAGAGCAATCGATAGACCGTAAGCCACCGTCATCGATGCCTGATCAAATGGAGGATCAAGCCAGAGAACGTAAGCGAGCACGACCGGTAACCCAAACAGGTATCTCGCCAGCGTCGCAGTCAGCGCTGAGAGGGATTCGTGGAGATATTTCTGTCCCGCCGTTCGCACCGCCTGCATGGAGGCTGCGAGCAGCGTCCATGCAATCCAATCGGTCATGGTGCGTGCTTAGAACATGGGTTGAGATTGTGCCGTGAGTCGACCGCCTCGAACGACACGATGCAAGCGAACTTCAAGGACATCGGCGTGGGGCTGGGCGCACAAGGGTGGGTACGTCGCCAAGGCGAGGACTGGATGGTCCTCACCAGGTCGTCAACCAACGTGGGCTCGCTTATAGCGATTCCATAATCGCTTCAGCTGAGCTCACTTCAAAAGCGCCGCCCTTCTCAGCATTCAACTGGGTAATGATGCCGTTGTCCGCGATGAGCGCATAGCGTGAAGATCGTTGCCCAAGACCAAAGCCCGACCCGTCGAGTGTCAGACCCATGGCCGCAGTGAAATCGCCATTGCCATCACCCGCCATGATCAATTCCTCTGCATTTTGTCCGTCGCCCCAAGCCTTCATAACGAACGCATCATTCACCGATAAACAAATAATCGCATCTACGCCCTTCGCTTTAATCTTGTCTGCGTTGGCAACGAAACCTGGCAGATGTGCAGCGCTACACGTTGGGGTAAAAGCCCCAGGAACCGCAAATAGCACAACCTTTTTGCCGGCCGAAAATTCACCAATATTCAAATCCTCTGGACCCTTCTCGCCCATCACTTTGACTGCCACGCTGGGCAAAGCATCTCCTACACCTAAGGCCATTGTCATCTCCATCAATGCTGGCTAAACGAAGGGGCTAGTCTCCAATGACCGCCGGGGAAGTTCAAGCTTATTGTGCACCAACCCCAGCACAAGGCTATGATTTCGCGCACCACCCATCGAGCTCGAGCGACTGATCGAGCATCGTGGATCCCAGCCTCACCGCAGGGGCGTCTTTTTATCTGGCGTATTGGACTTATCTGATTTCCAGGATTCAGATTCGCATGACGAACAGTCAGTCTCGAGGCTTGCGATTCAACGCGAGCGCAACAAGGCGCCATTTGAAAGGAAAAGAGATCGCGAGAAGGTCTGTTCGGTAACACCCACCCGGGGCAGGGAATTCAGCCAGCGGTCATTGAGCACTTGCTCAAGGCAAGCCTTCTCCCAATCGAGCCTAACTTCCGTCAGCGCAGGTTAAATCCAGCGCAGGAGCTACAGGTCCATGACCAAATGACGTTCTGCATCAAAAGGTAAGGCGATGGGATCCATGCCTCGAGGATACATGACGGCGCCTTGAGGCGCGTACTGAAGAATATAGGCCTTCCGGCATGACTCGGTGAGATTTGGGCCTGTTCGATGCGGGGTTAGAGACGAAAAAAGCACCACATCGCCAGGTTTGGCTTCGATGGCGATGGGCTCATCTTGCAAATCATCCTCTTCACCCACGCACTGATAGCCGAGCGGCGTCTCCCAATGTTCCAGCGTGCCCATTCGGTGAGCGCGTGGGATCACCCAGGGGCAACCATTAGCCTTCGTCGCGTGTGTCAGGGGCACCCAACAAGTTAAATACGCCTCAGGCTCGACAAATGTATAGCCATTGTCCTGGTGCCAAGGGAATTCTTGATCCGTTTCGGGCTTCTTGTAGACCAACTGATCCCAGTACAGTAACGAGGCTTCGCCAATTAAATCGTGACACAGTGCCTTGAACAATGCGTCTGAAGCGAAAGCACGCGCAGTATCCGAACGCTTCACGATGTGCGTCGTAAAGGTGATGTCATCGGCCCGATTGATCAGAAAATGACCGCCGAAGCGCGACCTGAGTTCAGCCTCGCGCTCGGCCTCCAATTGGTCCGCTTCCTCGATCAATGCATCGAGGCGTGATATCGGGAGCACATCCTCCAACAAGAGATAGCCCTCCTCAAAATAATGCGTCTGATCCTCGCGAGTCAGCCGCTGAGGCGTGGTTGGCGCTCGCCAGTCAAACCCCTTTGTCCGAGTGTCAGGTCTCAAGGGGCAACACCTCCGCTTTCTGCAGGCTGGCTAACGCTTCAATGTCGGCCGCAAGTCTCAAATCCTTCTCGGTCACTTGGTTGCCTGCATCATGCGTCGTTAGGGCGATATCGACCAAATTGTAGACATTGCGCCAATCTGGATGATGATCGTGGCGCTCCGCAAGGCGTGCGACATCTGACATGAAGGCGAATGCGTCTTGAAAATTCAAAAACCGCGCTCGCATTCGTAACACCTGTTGATCACGTTGAAAGCTCATGACGCTATGCCGCCCTGGTTATTTCGCTCATTCTAATTGACCCCCAGCATTAAGGCTCGCTCCCTTTCAGCCCAACAAGTTCGAGGCCTAAGCGCGAACCCCATCAGACCCCAACCGGGTGCCCGGTACCACCCCCTTTTCCATCAACCACGCAGGTTCCATGACGATCGCAATGGTCAGACACTATCATCCCATCAACACAAAACGCATCCTCCTCACAAGATGCGTTTAAGATGTCGCCAAATTCTGGAGCTCACGATGGACGAACCATCTTACTTACCACCCAGCCGAGCGCCCATCAGGACGTATTCCCTGGCGTTCTGAGCCTCCTATTTGCGGCAGGTGAGAAACATCTGTACGTCGAACGTTGGGATGCGATCAATCACATCGTCGAACCCGAGTGGACACAACTCAGCAAATGGGACGAAGCCAAGCTATCGGTCGAAACTTTGCTGGATATGACCAGCGGGATCGATCACGCGTTTGCGCAGGTGGGCGATATCGGTCATTCGTTTCGCTTCGAGCCCTCGATCCTGAGCAAATTAACTGAAGTCCTGGAAACTCAGACCGGTCAATCCCTCGGCAGCTTGATTTCCGATTGGTTAACGAGCCCTCTGGGCCTGCCTGAGACCGACTGCTTTGTCGAAGCCGTCGATTCACATCCCTCATATCAACTCAACATCAGCGCAGAAAGTATCCACCAAATCGGAATAGCCATGCTCAAGGGTGAACTCTTCGATGGCAGCTACCTCATGGCGATGCGCGAACCTGCCGAGTCGACTCAAAAACACTTTAGGCTCCTCTGGTGGAATCATCTTCCGTCGCTCCTGGAGGCGCTGGGCCAAGCCGCAGCGCCCACCTCAGCCCCAAAGGACCTGTTGATTGCAACCGAAACCGGTCGGGTTTGCCTTGCCGTTTCCGGCGCACACGATCTGGTCATCACTGCGGTAGGGCACCCAAGCGGGGCTAATCGAGCGAGCGCACTCGCGCTTCTTGCAACACCAGCATTCTGGACAGCCCTGGAACTTAGTGGGTCCTAGACCCGCCTCTGGCCCATAGGGCCGCCCCCTCGTTTCGGCTGCTTTGCCACATGGGAACCCTGTGATAGCCTCGATCGATATCTCACGAGGGCACGCTATGGACCTTTCCTACGGCCAAGAATATGAAACGTTCAGAGAAGACGTTCGCAAGTTCATCGATCAATACATCGATCACCAACCGAAACCCGGTGCGGGTGCGAAAAGCCAGGAAGTGCGCGATTGGCAAAAAATTCTCATTGAGCATGGTTATCACTCTCGCACGATTCCCAAGGCTTACGGAGGCTATGGCGCAGAACCTGACATACTGAAATCAAGGATCATCGCCGAAGAATTTAGCGCGGCTCAAATGAACACCGGCTTTGGTGGCCAGGGCATCAGTATGCTGACCCCGGTATTGCTTGAGATGGGCACGGAGGAGCAAAAACAGACGTTCATCAAGCCCACCATCCACGCCGACATGATTTGGTGCCAGGGCTATTCTGAACCTGGTGCGGGCAGCGATCTTGCAAGCTTAACCACAAAGGCTGTGCTTGACGGCGATGAGTGGGTCATCAATGGTCAAAAAATTTGGACCAGCACGGCACATCTTGCAGACTGGATTTTCTGCCTGGTGAGAACTGAACCTGAAGCCCCCAAACATCAAGGCATCTCTTTCTTACTGTTCCGCATGGATACGCCAGGCATTGAAGTCAGGCCACTGGTGGATATGACCGGAAACGCAAACTTCAACGAAGTCTTTTTCACGGACGTCAGAGTGCCTAAGCACCAAATGGTGGGTCAGCGAGGGCAAGGCTGGCAGGTCGCGAACGCCATTTTGGGCCACGAGCGTGGTTCACTGGCGCCACCCGACGCTGCGATGACGAGATTGAATGGCGTCATCAAGCTCATGCAACAAGAGACCATCTCTGGGCAGCGAGTCATGGATAATCCTGTGTTTCGCGATCGGCTCATGAGACTGCAAGGCAGAGTACTGGCCATGCAGTACAACGACATGCGTCTGCTCTCCGCCCAGATCAACAAGAACCAAGACGTTCGGCTCGCGGGCATGATCGTGAAATTATTGGGCACTGAGCTTAGACATGAGATTGAATGCCTTGGCATTGATGTCATGGGGGAGATCGGCATCAGCTATGGTGACAATCCTCACCTGCGCGGCGGCGGCTCATGGCAGCACCAATACATGTTCTACTTAGGCTTAATCATCGGCGGCGGCACATCGCAGATTCAGAAGAACATCATCAGTGAGCGGGGACTGGGCATGCCCAAAGAACCAAAATTTGCTGCT
>JALRJG010000290.1 GCA_023261215.1 Pseudomonadales bacterium
ATCCTGCTCTTCGACCGTTTCAGTGCTCACCATGTTCATACCGATGACCAATACGAACAAAGCGATGACCAGAGACCAAGTTGCCTTGTCCAAGAAATCTGTAGTTTTCTTCACGCCACCTAGCATTTGAGGGCTGTCGCCACCAAAGGCTGAGCTAAGACCACCTCCTTTTGGGTTCTGAACCAAAATGACCAAAACCAACAATATGGAGACCACAACAATCAGGATGGTAAACAATGCTGTCATTACTTCTTATGTTTCTTAATTTCTCTAATTCGGTCGGCAAAGAAACCACTTTTTTCCGGGTATTTCAAACTTAAAACCTCGTAAGCGTTGATTGCCTTATCCCAAAGCGCCTGCTTTAGATAAATCTCTGCCAATGTTTCGGTTACAAACTTCCCTTGGTCGTCCGAAGGCAAGTGGAACACGTCTATTTTTCCGTCCTTCTTCGGCGCGGGGAATTTGGGCAATTCGCTGATGATCGTCTTCACATCTTTCGGCGCGCTGCGCTCTACTTTTTTAGGCGCTCCGTCCGAGAAATCAGCCGTTAACCACTCCATGAATGACGCTTTTTCGCTGAAAGGCATTGAGGAAGCCACTGGCGTCAATGTCGCCGGAAAAATTATCGAGTTCATCGAATCCCATGTCCACACCGGGAAATCTCAGCGTCGCATCAAGGGGTAGCAAGATCGTGGTAACCGAGACCCGAGTCACCCAAATGGCAACACATTTCAAGATTGGCGGCGCCCTGATTGCCCCCGGTGAAGCAAAAACCGTCGAAATTCCCGTGGCGCCCACTTATGCGCACGATGATCTGGCCATGTCGGTTCACGTCATCCATGGCAGACGCGCCGGTCCAGCACTATTCGTGTGTGCGGCCATTCATGGTGATGAAATTAACGGGATCGAAATTATTCGTCGACTGATCAAACTCATTGATGTTCGTAAGTTGCGCGGAACCCTGCTGGCGATTCCCATCGTCAACGTCTACGGCGTGATTTCTCACTCCCGCTACTTACCCGATGGACGTGATCTCAACCGAAGCTTTCCGGGGTCGGCCACAGGATCACTCACCGGGCGGGTTGCGCACACCTTCATGCAGGAAATAGTCGCCCACTGCACCCACGGGATCGATTTGCATACCGGGGGTCGACACCGCAGCAACTTTCCGCAGATTCGTGCCGAACTCAATGATCCGGCGGTGCGCGCCATGACCGAGGCATTTGGCGCTCCGCTGGTGATCAATTCCGCAGTGCGCGATGGCTCTTTGCGACAATGCGCGACCGAGCTTGGTGTGCCCGTTATTCTCTATGAGAGTTGCGAGGCGCTGCGCTTCGACGAGGTCCATATTCGCGCCGGCGTGAAGGGCGTGGTTAATGTCATGCGGCATTTGGGCATGTTGCGAAAAAGCCGCTCCAAAATAAGACAGGCCCCGATTTTCAGTCGCCAGACACAGTGGTTGAGGGCACCTGCCAGTGGCATCCACCGGATGTTGGTGCCCTTGGGGGCGCAAGTCAGCGAGGATCAGGTCATCGGCCTCATTTCGGACCCCTTGGGTATAGACGAAACCGAAGTCAGAGCACCGGTGGCGGGCGTCATTATCGGGCGCTCAAACTTGCCGCTGGTTTATGCGGGAGACGCCCTGTTCCATATTGCCGACATGCATGAAGAGGCGGTATTTGAGGTCGAATCATTTCACGAACAACTGATGCCCTCGGATTACCAGCCGGGCGAGGACGATCCCAGTAGCGCGCCCATTGCCGTCTGACCGACCTGATGCGAAACGGCAATGCAGATCAACCTATCAAGATCGGCAATCTGCGGCGATGGGGAAAAGCTCGGGGATCGGATAGAATGCGTGCCCGGTGGTCCGCCTGATTCAGGCATCGCGTTGCGCGAGCCCTCAGGCGCGGATAGATCACGCCGGTTCTGATTCACTTAAAACAACCGAGGAAACGCAGGTAATGGCGAAAAAGTTCATGACCTTCAGACACTGGAAAACCGATGAAGTGAAAACCATTGAATTTAAGGATGCCGACGTACCGGTCAATCCAAGTAGTGAGCGCCTCGTTGTTTGGAACGAGACAGAGCAAAAGCTCGAAGATGTCATCAAGTCTACGATCGTCGAAATCCGCGAGGAATAACGTCTCGAAGACCGGCAAGGAGCATTAGGTAGGCGGGTCGCTCATTCAGTAAACTCGACACAATCGCGAATTAACCAACCCTCGAGGGGCTGCTTGCCGGCCCTCAACACAGATCGTCAAGGGAGACAGATCGTGGCGCAATACGTCTACACCATGAACCGCGTGGGGAAAATTGTCCCCCCGAAAAAAGAGATACTCAAAGATATCTCATTGTCTTTTTTCCCGGGTGCAAAAATCGGTGTCCTAGGCCTGAACGGCGCCGGCAAATCGACGCTGCTGAAAATTATGGCTGGGATCGACACCGATATTTTAGGTGAGGCAAGACCTCAGCC
>JALRJG010000291.1 GCA_023261215.1 Pseudomonadales bacterium
CCCCGATGAGTTCCACCCACATCTCGAATTGATGGAGCGAACCGTTAGCGCCGTGGATCAAAACGATGGGTAAGGCGTTGCTTGCACCCTGGTCGCGGAAATGAATTCTGTCCTGGTTTTCGGTCCTCAAGAATTGAGATGCAGGGCTAACATATCGTGCATCAACAATTTCAGTAGGCACGTCTCGTTCAAAAATCAGGAGCGACCCCAAGGCCGCCAGGACAAAAAGTGTTGGCGCGATCAAAGCCCAGCCTCGGATCGTAACGTTGAGTCAGGCATTGGAGATCCTTTTGCTTCCTCTCTCGCGTGATCGAGTTGACTCATTCTGAACGCCTAATACCAGCCCATCGGATATATACGCCTGGTTGATGCGAAACGCATTTTGGCATTGGCCGCACCTTCGGTTAGACTCGGCGGTCCCCGGTCATCAACTTGAACCTAGTTTGCCACCGATGAATGCCTCGAACCAAGCACAGAGTCAGGACAGCGATGAGCGAGATGTTCGTTATTTAGTCCTCGATGCGATCAATCGAACTCAGTCCGATGAGTTTGAGCGCTTTTTCGAGCTCTTCACACCAGAAGCGACCTGGATGCTGCCGTCCCAGATAAAAGACGTCGGATTAGATGAGGCGAAGCGATTCTATCGATTCACCGAAAAATTTCGCTTCGAGCAACAGGTCAACATCGAAGAGGTCCGAGTATTCTCAGAGGTTGCTTACGCAAGGCTGACCTTTGATGGCTTCTTGGTGCCAAAGCAGGATCCAAGCGCATCATCCATACGGTCGGTGAGTCGCCACCTTTGGATCATGAGAAAAGTTCTCACTCAGCAGTGGCGCTTGGATCGCGTGATCTGGAATACCCCGCGACCCACTGATCGAGTGACCCAGCGAGCCTACTAACGATAAGGTGAGTCAGGCAACTCAGCCATTGATGGTGCGCTTTCCAGTCTCCCACTCCAGTCCTTGCCAAAGTTTCGCAGCCCCGCACTCAAATCAACCGTTAAGCGAACCCATGCAGCGGATTGCAACGCGTCCCGTGCTCCCCTATGGTCCTAGGTTCGGGCAATAACAGATGACGCATCGATGAAATACGATTTTGCAGTGGGCCAAACCAATCCAGAGACCTTTCCGGTTGAGGCCTTCAAGCGAGCAGCGATACAGGCGATCGAAGATGAGCACGCGTCCTTTAATCAATATCCTGGAGGTAAGGGGCATCCTCAACTACGCGCGCTGATGGCACAACGGGAGAGCGAGCGAGAAGGGGTGAGGGTGGATCCTGAAATGATGGCGCTGACCAACGGATCGATGCAGGGTGTGACCCTGGTGGGTCAAGCGCTCATGGACGCGCCGGGCGATCAGGTCATCACTGAGGCGTTCACCTACAGTGGCACCATCGCCGCCTACAAGGGAATCGGGCTCGACATGGTGGGGATTCCCGTGGACGAATCGGGGATGCGCATGGACCATTTAGAGGCGCATCTTCGATCGATGAAAAAGAAACCCAAATTTATTTACGCATTGACGGCGTACCAAAACCCAACGGGGGTCAATCTGTCCCTTGAACGTCGACACCGCTTGATCGAACTGGCTGCCGAGTATGAGATCCCGGTCGTAGAAGATAATTGCTATGGTGATGTGCACTTCGATGGCGACAAGCCGCCAGCGCTGTATGCGCTGAGCGATGACGCGCACCATATTTATTTGTGCTCGCTGTCCAAAATCTTTGCGCCAGGAGTTCGGTTAGGTTACGTCCTGGCGCGCCGACCTTATTTCGAAAAGATCGTCGGTCGACGGTTCGATGCGGGTAGTAACACCTTCGCCGCAGCGGTGATGGCGAAATTCTACGGAGAAAATCTATGGACGCATTGTGAAGCGGCCAATGTCGCGCTGAAACGAAAGCGAGACCTGCTGGTGTCGCGATTGAAGGATGTACTCGAAGATGAATGTGTCTGGTCTCATCCGACGGGCGGGCTTTTTTTGTGGCTGCGCCTACCTGAAGACACTGATCTGGATCGACTGCGCACCGAAGCCACAAATAAGGGCTTTAACTATGCAGAAGGGCGGGATTTTCATGAGACTGGAGAACGGGTGCCTTATATCCGGTTGGCCTTTGGGCACGTGCCTGATGATGCGATTGTCGAAGGGATTCCCGTTCTCGCCCAATGTGTTCAGCGTGCCCGCTCGAGTAACGCACCACGAGACTTCACGAGTCTGTTTGACGATTAACGCTGCAATTAAAGAGTCCATTGATGGCCTCGTAAGGCGATACCACGCTTAAGTAAGCCCAAGCCTCAAACGCCTACATTCACTTCTCAGTGGGTGGCGCCAAGCAAAGCAAATCACGAAATATTTCAAGCTTTTACGGGATTCATCAGTTACGCTAAGGGGATGGCAGTCCTGTTGGGTGACGCTTGAGCATTGATAAAAAAGCGCTTGTTCCATCGGAGGGGGGCCAACCTGCC
>JALRJG010000292.1 GCA_023261215.1 Pseudomonadales bacterium
GCATGGCTCTATTCCTCATGGGCGCTCCTCAGTGACTTGGGCGACGCACCCAATCAACTCTTTTTCGAGGCCGCGCTTTTTGTCATTGGGTTTGTCCGCTTGGGCAAAGCGCTTGAGATGCGAGCAAGGGCGAATGCGCTCTCCGGGCTCGATGAACTGATCAGGCTTGCGCCGGCAGAGGTCATCCTGCTGGATGCTTCTGGCAACAGTCGAACGGTTGCGCTCTCGGAAGTCATGGCTGGGCAGACGGTGAGAGTTTTGCCCGGCGCGCGGATCCCGCTCGATGGGCGTGTGGTAAAAGGTGAAACTGAGGTTGATACGGCCCTGGTCACGGGCGAGTCGTTCCCCGTTCTCGTGAAAGCAGATGACCCCGTGCAGGGTGGGTGTCTTAATCTTTCGCATCCGATCGATCTATTGGTGACGCATTCAGCGAAAGAAGGATCGCTCGCCCAAATGGTTCGTGCCTTGAAGCGGGCGCAAAACGCCAAACCTGCGGTGGCCGAACAGATCGACTTGATTACGCAGTACTTCGTTCCGACGATCGTGGTCATCAGTTTGCTCACAGCCTTCCTGTGGTGGGGCGTTATGGGCGCCACATTGCATTTCGCTCTAAGCACCGCGCTGTGCGTTCTGATCATTGCCTGCCCGTGTGCGTTAGGCCTTGCGGTTCCGATGAGCCTTGTGAATGCCATCGGGGTGGCGGCCAGCCGCGGACTGATACTCCGCAATGGAAACGCTCTGCTCACCGCGAGGCAACTCACGCATCTTCTGCTCGATAAAACGGGGACGCTCACAGAGGGTCGACTCTGGGTCGCCAATGCAGGCACGACAGGTGCCGTTGAACAAAGCGATGTCTTGTTGGCGCTGGCGACGCACTCCGAACATCCCATTGCCAAGGCTGTGGTGGCTTATCTTCAGTCAAAGAATATGGGAGAGACCAGCGCCGTTGGAGCTTCCGCAACTGGGGTTGGGCTTGACGTTCGCGACGTGTCAGCCGCGCCAGGTCAGGGCTTGACCGGAATCATCAACGACCAGCAGGTTGCTATGGGAAGCCTTGGCTATCTAGGTGAACTGGGTTTTGATGTTGATTCGGGTGGCGCGATCGCCTCAACCGCCAATCAGGCTGAAGCCGCGGCGCATGACGGTCCAGTCACTTGGTGGGGCATTGCAGGACACGTGCTGGGCTACTTTCAGTTAGGGGATCAAATCAGACCCGAGGCGCTTAGTGTTGTCCAACAACTTAAATTGGGTGGCGTTCAGCCGGTCATGCTGTCAGGGGATCGACCTGACGCCGTGGAATATCTTGCGGATCGCTTAGATCAGATGCCGTGGCAGGCTCAGCAATCACCTCACCAAAAGCTTTCTATGGTTGAGTCGCTTAAGTCTCAAGGTTTTGTGGTGGGAATGGTGGGTGATGGCATGAACGATGGTCCAGCGCTTGCTGCTGCGCATGTCAGTTTTGCGATGAGTGAGGGTACTGTCCTTGCGTCTGAGCAGGCGGATGTCACCCTGACAGGTGGGCTGCAAGGTATCGTCGATTTGGTTCGGCTCTCAAGCGCGGTCAACCGAAATATTCGGCAAAATCTCTTCTTTGCCGTTGCCTACAATTTGGCACTGATTCCCATAGCCAGCGGCTTACTTTTCCCCTTGACGGGTTGGCTACTCAGTCCGAGCTTTGCAGGCCTTGCCATGGCGTTATCGAGCGTCTCTGTGGTCCTTAATGCGGCGAGACTGAACCGTTCAGCGGTCACCGCGTAGGAAAGCAGGTTGAAGTGATGAGAAAGATCGCTATGGTGCCCCACATTCGCTGGTTCGCTTTTGCTCTGATGACGAGCTTAGTCGCTTGTACCAGTGCGTCTCGGCTGCCCGATAGCTCGGTCGCCAGCCAGATCTCAACGCTTGAGGATCAGCTGGTTGTCACGCGAGAGGGCATGGACTCAAGTCGACAGGCTAGCGAGAGCCATCCGTTGCCAGCCACGCTCTCCGAGGCGCGCCGCTATCTTTTAGAACATAGTCCCGATGTTCGTGCGCGCCTGTTAGCGCATCAGATTAATGTGAGCGATATTGCCCAAAATGAAGGCGGTTACTCAAACCCTGTCCTGAGCATTGGCCGCTTTTCCCTGCCATCAGACGGTGTGAAGCGGTTGATTGAAATCGGTTTGTCACTGACTGACTTGGTTGGAGTGCCCTCGACGAATCGAGCGTTAGAGTTTGAATTGGCGCTTACCAATCTCGAATTCGAAGCAGAGCTTTTCGATCAGTTGTTATCACTCGAGCAGCAATGGTTAGACGTGGGGATCCTCCAGGCGCGGGTTGATCTCGTGGATTATCATGTTCGGTTTCTCTCCGCGATGACCGCATTGTCTGCAGACTATTTAGCGGCTGGAAATATATCTGAGGCGGAGCACCTTGATCGCGCGCTCGCGCTCA
>JALRJG010000293.1 GCA_023261215.1 Pseudomonadales bacterium
AAAGATATCCAAAGGTTTAGATTTACCCCTCACCGGCGCGCCTGAACAATCCATCTCCAGCGAATTTTCCTCTCCGTGTGTTGCGGTCCTGGGCCGCGACTTCCATGGTCTTAAACCGACGATGGAGGTTGCCGTCGGTGATCGAGTTCGCAAGGGGCAAGTGGTCCTCACCGACAAAAAGAACCCAGGGATTCAATTTACAGCGCCCGCTGGCGGGGAAGTGGTTGAAATCAATCGAGGCGCGAAACGTGCGTTCTTGTCGTTAGTGATAAAAGTCGATGGCGATGACGCGGTCTCGTTTGGCGCACACAGTGCGGAGGCCATTGGCGAACTCAGTCGAGACGTGGTGCAAACTCAGCTCATTGAGTCAGGCGAGTGGACTGCGTTCAAGACCAGGCCGTTCAGTAAGGTGCCTGCCAAGGGCTCGGTGCCGAATTCCATTTTTGTGACCGCCACAGATTCACGGCCCCACGCGCCCGACCCCAACCTGATCATTTCAGGGGAAACCAACGCATTTAAAGCAGGGATTGCTGCGATCAGTCGACTCACCGACGGCGCCGTGTTTGTCTGCATGGACGAGCATGGCACATTCGACACAGATGGAGTCTCAGCTCGAGTGGAACGGTTTGCAGGTAAACATCCTGCTGGTCTCGCAGGCACGCACATTCATACCCTGGATCCGGTCAGTGCGCAAAAGACGGTTTGGCAGATCAACTATCAAGACGTGATCGCTATTGGCCATCTCTTTTTGACGGGCGAGCTTTACACTCCGCGGATCGTTTCGGTTGCTGGACCCTCGGTCTTGGCACCGACCTTGGTCAAAGTGCGTCGAGGCGCTGATCTCTCGGGGTTGACCGATGGGCGGCTCAAAGACGGTCAGCATCGAGTCATCAGCGGCAGTGTGCTGGATGGCTTCACGGCGGTGGATGCAGAGCGGTACCTCGGCCGGTTTCATGCGCAAGTGGCGGTCCTCGAGGAAGGCACGCAGCGCGAATTCCTTCAATTCGTCATGCCGGGCACCGATAAATATTCTCTCACGGGGCTCTTTGCCTCGTGGATTTTGGGCAAAAAGGCTTTTGATCTGACCACCAGCACAGGTGGCAGCGACCGGTCCATCATTCCATTGGGGACGTTCGAGCGCTTAACACCTCTCGATATTCTGCCAACCCAGTTGCTTCGCGCGTTGGTGGTCGATGATATCGAGGCGAGCATTGAGCTTGGCTGTTTGGAACTCGATGAAGATGATGTGGCGCTGTATACGTTTGCTTGCCCTGGCAAGTACGAGTATGGGCCGATCCTGAGGGCGATGCTCGAGAAGATAGAGGTTGAAGGTTAAGGCCAGTAATGAGTCCTGAGAGCCCAAGGGATTTGGCTGGAACCTGAGGCGGGTAGGAGCGCAAGCAGCAAGCGGTGCTCGAAGGAACGAATGAGAATGACAAAAAAGGTGACGGGAACAGCAGATCCTTGTCACCCATTCATCAAGGATGACTGCATATTATGGCGATGCGAGATTTTCTAGATAGTTTAGAACCTCATTTTCATCAGGGTGGCAAGTATGAGAAGTACTACCCTGTCTATGAGATGGTGGACACCATTTTTTATAGCCCCGGGCGGGTGACCAAAGGCGCGTCTCACGTTCGAGATGCCGTCGATATGAAGCGCGTGATGACCACGGTTTGGTGGTGCGCGTTTTTTCCGATGCTGGCTGGCATGTACATCGTGGGTCACAACGCGTTGATTGCCATGGCAGATCTCGGTGTCGCCGATCTCGAGGGTTGGCGAGGCGTCATCGTTTCATTGCTTGCAGGTTATAACCCGGACAGCGTTTGGCATTGCTTCATTTACGGCGCGGTGTTCTATGTTCCGATCTACGCCACCACCTTTATTGTGGGCGGCCTTTGGGAAGTGCTTTTCGCTGTCAGGCGCGGTCATGAAGTCAATGAAGGTTTTTTCGTCACCAGCATCCTCTTTAGCTTAACGCTGCCCGCGACCATTCCGCTTTGGCAAGTGGCGCTGGGCATTAGTTTCGGGGTTGTCATTGGCAAGGAAATCTTTGGCGGCACCGGCAAAAACTTCCTGAATCCAGCCCTCACAGGGCGCGCCTTCCTTTATTTTGCCTATCCGGCACAGATCTCTGGTGACGCCGTGTGGACCGCCGTGGATGGCTTCAGTGGTGCAACCGCGCTCGGCGTAGCAGCCCGTGACGGGATGGATGGCATCGCCGCAATGGGCCTCAGCTGGACGGACGCGTTCCTGGGTAACATGCAAGGATCCATTGGCGAAGCGTCCACGCTGGCGATTTTTATCGGTGGCGCATTCTTGCTACTGACCCGAGTTGCTTCATGGCGAATCATGGCAGGCACCCTAGTGGGCATGATGCTGACGGCAATGCTGTTTAACTTGATAGGGTCAGAG
>JALRJG010000294.1 GCA_023261215.1 Pseudomonadales bacterium
ATCGTGAACGGTGGCCACTCAGTCAGGGAT
This sequence comes from Pseudomonadales bacterium, assembly GCA_023261215.1. GTDB lineage: Bacteria > Pseudomonadota > Gammaproteobacteria > Pseudomonadales > Azotimanducaceae > UBA9926. The sequence continues at coordinate 31 of JALRJG010000294.1, forward strand.
GAATCCAGGGGGCTTGGAGCGCCCAAATGCGCAAACGTGCCCCAGTAGGCGCGCATGGAGGCACTTAACGTCTTCGCATCGTCTTCGGATTCGTCAGTGAGCGCGTATTGAACGAACAGATTGTCCAGCGCCTTAGGAAATAAGAACAAAAGTTCTACGGCGTGCGCCGCGCCGATCAATTCCTTCAAATCGACTCCGTTCACAACACCAAAGTGATTCCAATCGAAACGGTACAAATAAACGGGAGCATCCTCTCTGCTGGCCAGCAAACGTGCAATGTCGTCGCCAGCGCGGAGTTTCCAAAGCCCAGAACCGAATTGGTTGAGCGCAGCATAGGCATCGGGCTTTAGGATCTCTTGCGGCAGATTAGGCAGGAACGACAGAACGCTGCTAGCCGGCCCCCATCGCACGTAATCGTTATTGCGCATGTTAAAGAGCTTGTTCTCTTCTCGGTTCGTGCCAATGATCAGCGGTACGAGCGGAAAGCTTGGATCGATGAGCGCACCCAAAATGCCCTCGCTGTGAATCACAGTGCCGTCAGGAAAGGCGCGCGTCATGCCAACGCCAACCGGCCTGGCTCTTGATTCCGCATCCAGCAGCATCGTAGGCTCGCTCTCCAGCAGTAATGATTGAATTTCGGCGTTTGAAAGGCCTCTTTGTCGGTTCGCTGCTTCCTCTCGTGTGCTGACCACCCCTTGAAGAATCAGCAGTTCATTGATGACCTCGAAGCTGCTGATCGAATTGGCTTGCCGGCTGGCTGGGTAGGGCGCTTCTGCATGGACTAGATCGCCGACTGATAGGATGCCACTTTGAATAATCGCTTTATGAAACAGGCCGCTCGCGAGTGGCGACGCCATCAAGGCGGCGACATTATGACCTCCTGCGCTCTCTCCAAAAATGGTCACATTGCTGGGATCGCCGCCGAACGCTTCGATGTTGCTCTGCACCCAGCGCAGGGCCTCGATGGTGTCTAAGGTGCCAAAATTCCCTGATTGATCGCTGAGTTCGCTGTTTCGCTCGCGCAACGCAGCATGGCGAAACCACCCGAGTGAAGACATCCTGTACTGCGTTGTGACCACCACCACGCCTTGATCTTTAGCGAGATCGCTGGGGTCGTAGGTTTCGGCTGAACCGATGGTGTTGCCGCCACCATGAATCCAGACCATCACCGGTTTGGGTGTTCCACGACCTTCCGTCGAGGCTGCATAAACATTCAGGTAAAGGCAGTCCTCAGCGCCCATGTACGGCTCGTCTGAAGGGTTTAAGAAACCGCTCTTTTGAACGCAGGCTGATTGATGCTCGACCGCCTCACGAACCCCCGTCCATGGGAGAGGCGGCTGCGGTGCGCGAAACCTGAGTTCACCCACCGGTGCTTGCGCGAAGGGTAAACCCAGCCATTGGCGAACCTGGTCAACCTCCTGGCCCAAGGCTGTGCCCTGAAGGGTTTGCACTCGCAGCGCCGGATCATCACGTCCCGCGCCGCATCCTGAAAGCGCACCGAGCACGACGAAGGTGAGCAGCATGGCATTTAAGCGCTTTTTAGAGGCTCGAGGGCCATGAACGGTCTGCGCAACCATTGACCGAGATCTCAATCCCGCTTGGGTTGATGAGATGGTTAATGGGCGACGTGAGCGTCTTTTCGACGCGCCTGACACTGAACACATGAGTGATTTTCCTTGGCGTTGATCGCGGCTTTTGGCTGCCCGCACTTTAGCGCTATTGGGGGGGCGAGGAAACGGTCACACCATCGAGCCCTCGTCATGACCCTCGGGTTCATTGCGGCGCACTTTCGTGGCTTATTGCTCAGACGTCAGTGGCGTTTGCAATCGGACTTGGGGTATTTTGGGGAGAGAGAAGGGGGCACCCATGCAGAAAATATTGATCAACAACCGGGGTGAAATCGCTTGCCGAATCATTCGTGCGGTGAAGGCTGAGGGGTATCAGGCGGTTGCCGTGTTTAGCGAGGCTGATGCGGACAGTCCGTTTGTTTCGATGGCGGACGAGGCGATTGGTCTTCGTGGCAATACGCCGCAAGAAACGTATCTTGATATGGATGCCGTGATCGATGCTGCTCGTCGCTCAGGGGCAGACGCTATCCATCCAGGCTATGGGTTTTTGTCAGAGAACGCGGCGTTTGCCAGTGCTTGCCAGGCGGCCAACCTCACATTTATTGGCCCGTCACCCGAGGCGATCGACGCAATGGGTAATAAGGGCGCTGCCAAGCGCCTGATGATTGCGGCGGGTGTGCCCTGCATCCCGGGCTTTGAGGACGCAGGCGCCTCCGATCCTGAGCTGCTCGCGGCAGCAGGTGGTGTGGGTTTCCCTCTGATGGTCAAGGCGGCAGCTGGCGGTGGTGGACGCGGCATGCGCC
>JALRJG010000295.1 GCA_023261215.1 Pseudomonadales bacterium
GTGTTGGATCTGTGCAAGCTCTACCTGCAATTGCCCTTCATGAGTTCGCGCTCGTTGCGCAAAGATCTCCAAAATTAGACCGGTTCGACTGAGAACTCGGCGATTCAAAGCCCCCTCAAGGTTCCTTTCTTGAGCGGGAGAAAGATCCTCGCTGAACAGGACCAATTGTGCATTCAGCGATTGAGCCGCCTCCAAGATTTCAGCCAACTTTCCCTCGCCGACGAACGTTTTAGGATGCGGCTCGCGCCTTGCGCTCTCCACATGGCCGAGCAGTTCGAGTTCTGCCGATAACGCGAGTTCTTGAATTTCTTCGAGCGTCGCAAGTTCGCTGTGATCGTTACGAACATAAACGATCAGCGTTCGAGAGCCCTTGTCAGGACGATCAAAGAACACGGGGCGAACCTCGCAAAGGTGACGGACTATTGATCAGCGTTGTCCTCGGGGTCTTGGCTGAAGTCGAGTTTGATCGGCCGGGAGGGCACAACGGTTGATATCGCGGATTTATAAATCATCTGATTGACCCCGTTTTTAAGAAGGATCACAAATTGATCAAAGGATTCTATCTGTCCTTGAAGTTTGATTCCGCTCACCAAAAAAATAGAAACGGGAATTTTTTCTTTCCGAAGCGCATTCAGGAAGGGTTCTTGTAGCGATTGCGCTTTAGCCATGTTAACTCCTTTCATCACGATCTACCGCATCATGCTCGCTGACTAGTGCCTCAGCCGGAATAGCCCTTGGTCAGCTAAACCAAGGGGCATTTGAGCGCGCTCGCAGCGAAGTGTAAGCCATGCGCGCTCGTTCCTTCGGGAAAGTTTAGCGCCTGCCGTCTTCTTCAAATGATGATGCTTCGGTATTCTAGCTGCCTACCCGCAGGGTGTTCTGATTTTTATTAACCTTTGCTGACTATGTGATCCACTGCCTCGATTTTCAAGAGCGCCTCTAAGGTAGGCAACTGCAATCGGCTCACGTGGGGCCAAGATCGAAGCCAGGTTATTTGGCGCTTGGCGAGCTGTCTTGTTGCTATGACGGCCTTTGACCGCATCTGATGCCAATCAAATTGGCCCTCGAGATAGGCCCAAATTTGGCGATAACCGACGGACTTCATCGCCGGCAGTCCCTCCCCTTGGGGCATCGATTGCCTCAAAGCCGCAACCTCCTCAACGAACCCAGCATCAAGCATTTGATCGAAGCGCTGCTCAATCCTTTTGTGGAGCTCGCGACGATCTTCAGGAAAAATCGCGACTTCAACGAGTTCGAAAGGGCAGGCGGTCAAAGCGGCAGACTGCAGCGATGTCAGTGATTCCCCTGTGAGCTCGAAAACTTCCAATGCACGCTGCAAGCGTTGACGATCCGTAGGCCGGATACGATCTGCCGCCGTCGGGTCAACTGCGCGTAATCGATCATGCAACGCTTGCCAGCCTGCCACCTCGGCTTCCGCCTCCAGCGCTGCCCGAACGGTTGGCGAGGCTGAAGGCAGATCTGCCAGGCCTTCCCGCAGGCTCCTCAGATAGAGCATGGTGCCGCCAACCATCAACACTTTTTTTCCTCGAGCTTGAATCTCCTTGATGCATCCGGTTGCCTCGGCTACAAAGTCGTGCGCGGTATAGGGGTCCTCTGGGTCGCGTATGTCAATGAGATGGTGAGGTACCAGCGAGCGCTCTTCAACCGATGGTTTAGCCGAGCCAATATCAAGGCCACGGTAAACCTGCGCGGAATCGACGCTGATGAGCTCAAATTGATCGGGATAGAGACGACACAAGTCATAAGCCAACGTTGACTTGCCACTCGCCGTCGGACCGGTCAGGACTAGGACAGTGCTTCTATCGACCACGCGAAAACAAACTATCCAATTCCGCGAGAGAAATTTGAAACCAAGTAGGCCGGCCATGATTACACTGACTGCTCCGTTCGGTTTCCTCCATCAGCCGCAAGAGATGATTCATTTCTTGAAGACTGAGACGGCGATTGGCACGGACCGAGCCATGGCACGCCATGGTCGCCAACAGCTCATCACGCTCTTCTTGAAGACGGTTTGACTGACCGAACTCAACAAGATCCGCCGCCACATCGCGAACCAGCTGCTCGGCTTGATCTCTCTGAATGAGCGCGGGTACGGACCTTATGATGATTGATTCTTCGGACGCGATTTCAAAAACGAGGCCGCGCATTGATAAATCATCCCGATGCGCTTCAAGGGCTGCCACCTCACGAGTACTGAGAGAAACACTAACAGGCACAAGCAGCGGTTGACGAGTGACGCCAGTGCGGTCCATCTGCTGCTTCATCTGCTCGTAGGTGATCCGCTCATGCGCGGCATGCATGTCGACCACAATAAGTCCGGCGGCATTTTGTGCAAGCACATAAATACCAAGCAATTGACCGATC
>JALRJG010000296.1 GCA_023261215.1 Pseudomonadales bacterium
AAATCGTTCGGTATCTACGCCATGGGGAATCAGCTGATGAGGCGGGACGTTTAAGTAACTCGCGGCCGCCGTGCAGGTTGAAATCACGCAGTGCATTTGGGCCATGAGCCAGCGGGTAAAGCGGCTGTGACGCCGTTGGGCGGTGGAGGTGAAAAGAACACGCAGAGTTTTTGCGCCCAGGGTTTTCAACAAGAGGGCTTGCACCATCTCGATGTTGCGTCGCGCATGGAACACCACAGGGTGACTGACCGCGGCGGCCTGCCTGAGTAATTTGAGAGCACCGAAGAACGAGACCGTCTGAGCATCGGCCGGCATATGGGCGGCCCCCAAAATGACAACATGGGTTTGGCCGATCTGATGCGGGAGAACCTGCAACAGGGTCGAGGTCACGCCGGAAAAACGACGATTGCCATTGCCCAGTATCACGTTTGGGAGGGCCAGATGCGTCACACCAAGGTCTCTTTGAATCCTCCCAAGAGCATAGGTGAATTAGCGCTAGAATCCCACGGGTTGGGTGATTCGCCGGGCCCTGCGTGATGGGTCCGCAGGGGGCCCCAAAAAAGAAAGAACCGTGTTGCTCATTGAACGGTGACTCGTCAGTGCGCGAAGGCAAAGATCATGATCAGGCACTTAACCGTTTTTTGGGACGCGCGGGATTGCGCGGAGAGAGATGGACCTTTAGCCGTGACGGACGCTATTCAAGCCGCAGTGCGGTCTCGCACACCGTGGTTGTCGTTGGGTCTTGCTGAAAGAGCGATCGATCATCTGCTCTTGCCGCTCGTCATCCATCGCGAACGCTCAACGGCTCGAGATTGCTCAAACCGATGAGGCTGTTATGCTCGAGTCAGCGTGTGGGCAAGGTTTAGGAGTGGACTGAATGAATCTTGCGAAGCCTTGTATTGACGTGGGCCTTTATTGCCGCGAGCGAGAGGCCGTGATGGACTTTTGGCAGACCTCTGTGGGGCTGGGATTCGAAGGTCTTTTGAAATTGGGTGGTGGCGCTCAACAATGGCGGCATGAGATGAATGGCTCGATCCTAAAGCTCAATCATCGCCTAGACCCGTTGCCCGAAGCGCCGCCGGCGGGATATGACGGACTGATCGTGACTGATGAAACGGTGGATGAACCTGTCACCATGATCGACCCGGAAGGAAATCGTGTCACCTTGGTTCAACCCGGATTTGAAGGGATCGACCAGATCGCGATTGAAATGGCGGTGTCAAACGTGGATGAACATCGGGCGTTCATGCGTCGGGTGTTGGGTTGCCAGCAGGTTTCCGAGCGGCATATGAAATGGGGCGAGACGAGTTTCTTTCTCTCAACCGCAACCGTCCCGGCCCGAGCGCAAGGCGCCGCGCTGGCGGCACCAGGCTTTCGCTATGTCACGGTTCAGGTTTGGGACGTGGACGTTGAGCATGAGGCAGCGCTGCGCGGTGGGGCAGCGGAAGGCATGGCACCAACGACGCTGGGGGAAACCGCTCGGATATCGTTTATAAAAGACCCTGACGACAATTGGATTGAGATATCGCAGCGGGCATCCTTAACGGGCTCCCTGCCAGCCTGAACGGGCTGTCCATCGAGCCACTAAAAGGCACAAGACAATGATGATGAAGTGAGGGCTTTCAATGAAATCACCGATTTGTGAACAACTGGGTATCGACTTTCCGCTGATAGCGTTTACCCACTGTCGAGATGTGGTTTGCGCCGTGTCTAAGGCGGGCGGAATGGGCGTCTTGGGCGCAGCAGGCTACTCTCCAGAGCAGTTGGAAATTGAACTCAAGTGGATCGACGACCACATCGACGGCAAACCCTACGGTTTGGACCTCATTGTGCCGAGTTCAATGGCCAATAAAGACGAGTCGCTGTCTCGCGAGGAACTGCACAACTTGGTGCCTGGCGAACACAAAGCGTTCGCGGCTTCGATTTTGGCTCAACACAATATTGACACTGTGGATCTTTACGAGACCTGGGCTGGTGGAGGCGGCGGTGGCTTTCTAGGCGAATCGCGCGCCGCAAATGTACTCGACATTGCCTTTTCTCACCCGATTCGAATGATCGTCAACGCGCTTGGGGTACCCCCGGCTTACATGCTCGAATTGGGTAAACGCCATGGCGTGCCAGTCGGCGCGCTCGTTGGGTCGAAGCAGCACGCCATTAAGCAGGCCGAAGTGGGTGTCGATATCCTGATCGTTTCTGGGACTGAAGCCGGTGGGCATTGCGGCGAGGTCTCAACCATGGTTTTAGTGCCGGAGGTCGCTGAGGCGGTGGCCGAATTTAAGGATGTTTCGATTTTAGCGGCTGGAGGGATTGTGACGGGACGTCAGATGGCGGCTGCCATGGCCATGGGTGCCCACGGGGCTTGGTGTGGTTCAGTCT
>JALRJG010000297.1 GCA_023261215.1 Pseudomonadales bacterium
GTTGGCAAAATACCGAAATTGTCGCGCGACCTGGACTCCTCTTCTCCGCGGGTGTTGGTGTTATTTGCAGCTGCATTGTGCTGCCTTTTTATACCCTAGGCATTTTTGTGATCCCCGTCACCGAAACCTTTGGTTGGAGCCGTTCCGAGTTTCAATTGTCGCTTCTGTTTAGTACCGGGATCGGCGTGTTCACGTCTCCCGTCGTCGGCTGGTTTATTCACCGCTTTGGCGCCCGTCTCGTGGCACTCACCGGACTGCTTGGGCTCTCGATTGCCCTACTCTTGCCAGCGCTGAATCAGGGAAGTCTCAGCCTCTTCTACCTCAGCTATGGCGCCATGGCGCTGTTGGGTGCGGGCACCGTTCCCGTGACATGGACAACAGCGATAACCCAAGTTTTCAACCAGCAACGAGGACTCGCCTTGGGTCTTGTTTTGAGTGGCACCGGACTGTGTGCCGTCCTTGTGACCCCTCTGATTGCGTGGACCGTAGAGCAGTTTGGTTGGCGCACGGGTTATGCCGTGCTCGCAGTGCTACCTTTGGGTATCGCTGGTCCCTTGGTTTGGCGCTTTTTCCACCCGGACCGCTTGGACTCTCCCTCGGGGGAAGACCATCGCGTCGACTCTCATCCGTCATCACACGAGGCGCAAGATAGGGGTTTAACCCTTGGCGAAGCCATGAAGGTTTAAACCCCTATCTTGCTCGCCTCTATTTTCTTGGTCTACGTGGTGCAGTCAGGGCTGGTCCCAAACCTTGTGCCCGCGCTCATTGACGCGGGCGTACCGATGAGCGATGCCGCGACGGCGCTCTCGTCTTTTGGTGCAGCGGTCATCGTCGGACGCTTGGTGATTGGCTGGCTCGTCGACAGGCTATGGGCACCCGGCGTTGCGGCAGCCGCGATCGCACTCCCCGTCATCGCCTGCTTTTTGCTGCTTCAATCACTGACCTTAAGCAACGCGATGATCGCTTCGGTATTACTCGGCTTCGCCGCCGGCGCGGAACTGGATCTCATGGCTTTTTTGGCTGCGAAATATTTTGGTACGGCCCATTACGCCAAGATCTATGGCCTTCTCTATTCTGGGCTTGCGGTGGCATCAGGTATCGCACCTTCGATGTACGCCTGGATCTACGAAACGCTTGGCACCCACGAACGAGGATTTCAGCTCGGCGCGGTGGCATTCTCGCTGTCGGCTATCTTGGTTTTAACGCTGGGTCGATATCCCAATTTTCAGGCCGAGGAACATTAACCTCTAGCCTTGGCCCACTTGGACCTTCACCAGCGCACCATCACCTTCTCGCTTCAATCTGACCGCCGCAGACCCAGTCCGAGATGACCCAGAACAACCCGCGCGCGGACTAAACGATTCCGAAGTCATTGACTCGACTCTTGTCGCGCTTTTACTCGGTCCGCATTCGCGATCCTAAAGACGCGCCACCCCAAAGGTATTGGCTCTGGTGCCTCGGTGGGGTGTCTCGAGACATGTTTCAAGCGCAAACAGAATCACCTCGCGGGTGTCTGCCGGATCGATCAATCCATCGTCCATTAAACGAGATGAGCAAAACATGGCTTCAGAGTCATGCTCCATGGTGGCTATGATCCGCTCCGATTGCTGCGCAATCGCCGACTCTTGGTCCGGGGAGAGCGTCTGCCCGCTGAGCGCTGCTCGATCCTCGGCAACAATTCGAAGCACACTGGCCGCCTGCGCGCCGCCCATCACGGCTTGCCTGGCCGTCGGCCATGAAAAGACGAATGCGGGCATCAACGACTTCGAGCACATCGCATAATTTCCCGCGCCGTAAGAATTGCCCACGATGATACTGATCTTCGGTGGCCTAAAATTAGCCACCGCCTGAATCATCTTCGAACCATGCTTAACCTGGCCTTCCTGCTCCGCCTCCACCCCAACGAGGAACCCTGTGGTGTTATGTAAAAACAGCATGGGCGTCTGACTTTGGTCACAAAGTTGCAAAAACTGCGACGCCTTTTTGGCACCCTTTGGCGTGATCGGACCGTTGTTCGTGATGACGCCCATGCGCCAACCGCCCACATGCACGTGACCGCAGATGGTGTGTTGATCGGCTGCGGGCTGAAATTCATCAAAGTTCGAGTCATCCACAATTCGCATGATGATCTCGCGCATATCGTAGGGCACTCGTTTATCTTCAGCCACGATCCCGCGCAATTCGCTCGCCGGATATCGAGGGGGTCGCGGCACCTGATCTGGCGTCAGCTTCCGCCCAGCATCAGGCGGCAACTGGCTGACAACTAAACGGGCCTGACGAATCCCGTCTTGGTCGTTCACGGCCAAATATTCCCCCGTCTGCGAAACAGTGGCATGCATCTCGGCTCCGCCGAGCGTCTC
>JALRJG010000298.1 GCA_023261215.1 Pseudomonadales bacterium
CTCGTATTAATGACAATCATTAGGTTTTCGGAAGCTGTTCAGTAAGCATCGCGATCAGCCAGTGAAAGCATTATCGCGCCAAACGCATAGCATTCAGCGGATTCAGCAATATCACCCAAGACTCGCAACGACGAACCTGCGATCGGGGTGAATCCGCACAATCCACAGCGATACCCGAGAAGATGTCTTGCCCCTCAAGCGCCCATTAAAAGGGCCCAGTGATTATGAAAATGCTGCATTCGCATTTCGTCATGACCCAACACCATCTCTTTAAATCCTTCTGAATTCATCCCTGCCTGGACCTCTTCAAGCAAAGAGATGTCTTGGTCAATGGTATCGGTCATTGACTTCTTCCCGCTTTTGACGGCGCTCGCGTCAAAGACATCATGATTTGGCCTGGTCTCTGGCAGCGGGACTGCCGCGTGCCTGGTCATCCCACCTATGTGTTGCACGTCTGCACCTGCCTCTGGAAACATCAGCAAGCTGATTTTATCGAACCAACATCGATTGGGGTCCGTAGGGTGAGGCCTCGGTCTTAAAATCCAGAGATGCTCAGGCGTGAAGGATAAAATTGCATTTGGAAAAAGGTTGTACTGCCAGACATCAGATAATTGGTGATCCTCGAGACCCGAGTAATCGAACCCGAGGCTCTGCCCGGCATCACGCTTGCGAGACTGAATCGCAACACGAATGTCCATCACCCGTCCGACAAAATCGTCAGGGTTTAGCCCCACTTGCTTGAGTTGCATAGACTGTATGTCTGTTGGCTCTGAGGGAATCGGGAATTTCGGATTAACGGTCGCCCCTGGCACTTCAACTCCTGTGTGACCCCCTGCAAAAAGGCGAACCAGGTCGTTTTGGCAATCCACCATTCGTTGATGTTGAGGATGAAGAAAATCAACGTGGTACAGCTCAGAAAAGTTGTCCACCACGGTTTTCCAATTGCAGGCGATATCCACCGTTTGGTCCTCAACCAGCGTCATTCGGTCAAATCGATAGCCCGAAAGATGTGCGGCCAACGGGCCCAGGAAATCGCTCAAGCTCTTTGGATCATCACCCAAGTGCACGAAGATCAGGCCATTCCAAACATCGAGCGCGACCGGCTTCAAAAACCGACTTTGCCTCGGATCACTCGGAAAATTTGCAAGACCAGGAACCCCCTTCAGTGCACCATCAAGGTCGTAGGTCCACGCGTGGTACAGGCAGCGAAAATCTTGGGCATGCCCCCGAGACTCGTTAACCAAGCGATTGCCCCGATGCTGACACACATTGTAGAAGGCCCGAATGTCACCTTGGGGTGATCGGGTAACCAGAATTTGCTCGGTTGCGATTTCAAATACAAAAAAATCGCCCGCTGTCGGAACATCGCTCACAAGCCCCGCAAGCAGCCATTGGGTCCGCCACACGGAATGCCACTCACGAGCGATTGCGTCCGCGCCAATGTATCGAGATACATTGATCGTGCCGAGTTTAGGTTCTTCTATGCCATGACAAATGACTTCCCGTGTCATACGTCCCCCTCCGGTGAGATTCTGGATCAAAGTTTGCCCGCCCGCGCGGGTCTGCGCCAGGGGTTGGCACGGCATATCGAGGCGAGAAGAAACGTTGGAAATTACCGCTCGCGACCGCCGATCAGTTGGCTTTCAGGCCGAGCGCGAATTGCAACCAGTGCCTGATTTCCGTGCGGCGTGCGCCTTCTCGCGAACTATGCGGCGAGCGGCGCAACCGTGATTCGATGCAATAACCGGTCGTAGCCGTCATATCCGCCCGTCGCCGCATGAATGACCGAACGGTTATCCCAGATCACCAGCATATTGGGCTGCCAGACCTGACGATAAATAAACGCCTCTTCGGATTGATGCGCAAACAGCCTTTTTAACAGCGGCCCCGCTTGTTCGTCCGCCATATTTTCAATGCCGATGGTGTACCCGGGGCTCACAAACAACGCGGTTTCACCCGTTTCCTCGTGACGACGCCCGATGGCATGGGTTTGCGTTGCGTAGGCCTCTTCAGAATATCGAATCGCCATTGAACGACCCTCATCCCGTTCGCCATACATACCCTCTGGGGAATAGGCGAGTCGCGCAGAGTGAATACCTTTCAGGGCCATCAGTTCTTCTTTCAATGCCGGGTCAAGCGCCTGCCAAGCGGAAATCTGGTCAGCAAATAAGGTGTCACCGCCCATCGGCGGAATCACATGGCCATAGAGCAAGGTCGCCGTTGGCGGCGTTGCAAGAAAACTCCAATCGGAATGGAACCCTCCCGCAAAGAGCGGCGTTGTCTCGTCCGCATTGCGGCGGACCTCAGCAATATGGGGATGGTCGG
>JALRJG010000299.1 GCA_023261215.1 Pseudomonadales bacterium
CACGATTTGAATATCGGCATTGACCTGGACCGTGTAGGTGCCTCCTGCACCGGTGATTTGATACTGCACCCGGTCGTTGACCGTTGTTTCCAATTTCACCCAAGGGCCGTCCAAGATCAAGGTGTCAACGTCTTCGCCTTCAACGATCAAGGGAGAGGTCAGCCCCCCCACCCGCTCAAAAGCTGTGCGCGACAAGGTTAGGCTGTTGGCCCCGTTGCCGCCCATGGACACGATCTCAATGCCGCTGAAAGCAGGGCCCGAATTCAAATTCGTTTCTGCAGCACCGGAGACCAACAAGGTGTCTGTGTCTGAGCCACCACTGACCGAAATGTCTTCGGCGTCGTAGACGATGACATCGTCGCCATCACCACCATCGAGGATGGCCTGTTCTGGTGCACTTGGGGTGGATAGAATTTTTTCAGACCTGATACCATCCTCGCCGACAAGAATAAAATCGGTAAATGTTCCGCCGGTGTCGATGCCGAGAAAGTACAGTTCAGATTGGTCACGCATGGGCGCATGATAACGCTCGCTGCGTTAGGCCGGAACTGATGACGCGCTCAACTTGACGACAAGAACGGCCCCTGGGTTAAAGAGAGACCATGCCAGAATTACCTGAAGTAGAAACGACGCGCAGAGGGATCGAGCCTCACATCAAAGGCCGAAAGATTCGCCAACTTCTGGTTCGCGATCATCGTCTTCGGTGGCCTGTTGATGCTGGTATCCCCCAGAGTGTCTCAGGTCAGTCGGTGATCAGCGTTTCAAGGCGGGCCAAGTACTTGTTGCTCGAGCTGGACAAGGGTTGGTTGATGTTGCATTTAGGCATGTCTGGCAGTCTTCGGATATTGCCGGCAGGGACGCCACCCGAAACGCACGATCATGTCGATGTTCTATTTGATAGCAACCAGGTCCTCAGATTTCGAGACCCGCGCCGATTTGGTTCGCTCTTCTATATGAAAGCGCTCGACCACCCGCTGCTCAGCAAGCTCGGTCCCGAACCCTTGTCTGAAGATTTTTCAGTTGATTACTTGATGCGTCGAGCCCGGGACGTTCGTCGCAACATTAAAACGTTTCTGATGGATGCCGAGATTGTCGTCGGTGTCGGCAATATATATGCCAACGAAGCGCTCTTTTACGCAGGTATTCGCCCACTGACCGAAGCAGGTAAGGTGCGTCGAGCGAGAATGGCGCGGCTGGTGCCGGCCGTGAAAATGGTGCTTGCAAAGGCCATCGACGCCGGCGGGACCAGTCTGCGTGATTTTCTGCGTGAAGACGGCAAGCCAGGCTATTTCAGACACGAGCTTCAGGTATACGGTCGTGAGGGCGAGGCATGTTACGCATGTGAGGGGCCGCTCACGTCGCTTCGTATCAGCAACCGGGCGACCGTCTACTGCAGACGCTGCCAGCGCTAGCCGATATCACCATTTCTAATCGCCGCCTCGACCGCTGCCGGCACGAATTGACTGATGTCGCCGCCATAGCTGGCGATCTGGCGAACGAGCGTCGATGAAATGTAGGAGTGTTCTTCCGATGGCGCCAGGAAAATTGTTTCAAGTCCCGGCGAGAGGGCGCGATTCATGTTGAGCATTTGAAACTCATACTCAAAGTCGGTCACCGTCCGAATGCCTTTCAAGATGACGCTCGCGCCCACTTCGCGAGCGAAATCCACAGTCAAGGTATTGAAACCAATTACTTCGACATTCGGCATTGCTGCCAGGGCTTCCTTAGCGAGGTTAACTCGGGTTTGGAGCACGCTCGGATTCTTCTGCGGGCTGGTCGCAATACCGAGGACCACGCGATCAAATAAACCAGCGGCACGTCTAACCAAATCCACATGGCCGTTATGAATGGGATTGAACGTCCCGGGGTAAAGCACTGTTCTCATATCTGCGCCCAGCTCAAGGAGCGGCAAATCATACCTAGGCAAAACCCGTCTGTTAAGCACTCCTTGCAAAGAGGGCAAATGACACTCTGCCGGCTTGCTTGGATTTGATCGCCCGAAAACCAAAGGGCTCGAATTCGCTTTGATCGAGAGGGCGGCCACTTTCGACGTAGATTAAGACTTCACGAGAAAACGCCTCGGACCCCTGAATGGATTCAAATAAGTCACCATACCGTCCACTGTGGAAGGGGGGATCAAGAAAAACAAGCTGAGTTTGCTTGGGCGGGTCTTTCATCAGGGCATAACCATCCTGACGGGTGATGAGATAGTTAAGCGAGTCTGCGCCGAGCTTTTTGGCTTCTTCGCCCAGGGCGCGAGCGATCCCGGATTCTAGATCGTTGATTGCTACGTGAGCCGCCCCTCTCGACAGCGCCTCAAAGCTG
>JALRJG010000029.1 GCA_023261215.1 Pseudomonadales bacterium
AAGGGTTGAAACACGTGGGCTTGGATCTAAGCTTCGAGCAATCGTTAATTTATGCTGCGTTGATCGCATCGGGCATCACTGCCCTGGGCGCCATCCTAATCTCCAGATTGAAAGTCAATGCAGAGACGTCCCATGAAGAAATCTTGAGCGTAGAGCGCGTCTTCGGTGTGCTCATGATCTTCACAGCGTGCTCTATGGCGTTTGCCCATGGCTCCAATGACGTGGCCAACGCGGTGGGTCCGCTTGCAGCGGTGAATGCCGTGATTGAAAGCGGTGGGGTCGTGGCGCAGAAGGCAGCGATGCCCACCTGGTTATTGTTCTTGGGCGCCTTGGGTATCGTCATCGGCCTGGTGACTTACGGCCATCGAGTCATTCGAACTGTGGGTAGCACCATTACGGAGCTGACGCCAAGCAGTGGCTTTGCAGCCGAACTCGCGGCGGCGATTACCGTGGTCGTGGCGTCGGGCGCGAGTTTGCCGGTGTCAACGACTCACACGCTCGTAGGCGGAGTGATTGGCGTGGGCTTGGCGCATGGCGTGACCGCATTAAATATTCGAGTTGTAGGCACCATTTTTACGTCTTGGATCGTGACCCTGCCCGCGGGTGCGATCTTGTCGATCACTTTCTTCTATGTGCTGAAGGCCGTCTTCGGGGGTTAGAGCGTCCTGAAAACGCGCATGGCGCGGGGTCGTGCCTCAAGCGTCCGAGTGAAAGAAGGCGCCCGACCGCAGTCCCTATGAGGTTGCTCAGCCATTCGAGAAACCCACCAACCCATCGGCCTCGCGGGTCATGCTTGCGTGGAATTCTGCAGTTCGACGCGCTGCAAGAGCGAATCAATCGCGCCTGATCGAACGCGATCGATCCTAGATGTTTGCGACCTCAACCGGGATGCCGGTCATAAATGATTGGTTGCTGAACGGATCGTAACTACCCGGTCCTGCAGGCAGTAGCACGTTGGCATTGACGCCCGGGTTTTTTGCCGCGACCGACAGTGCCCCAGCTTGGCCCCAGCCGTGCGTCATCGCGACCACGCCGCGCCTCAATTGAGGGTCAAATGCAACCTCAGCTTGAAGCGTTCCATATTGGTTGTGCACACGGACCTGCTGACCCTCTTGGATCTGACGCAATTCGGCATCCTCTGGGTGGATGAACAGGGGATTGGTGGTTTGCGAGGGGCGTTTGAGCGCTTCGACATTATGAAACCAGCTGTTGAGCATGTAGTTGGTCCGTCGGCTGATCAGCTTGAGCTGATGCGGCGGCTCCGCTGCAAGAGACTTAAATAGGGTCGTCATTCTGTGTCGCGTGTCTGCCATGGTCGCTGGAAAACAGTCCACCATCTGATCGTCGGTTTGAATGGTCCGATCATAAAATTCACCGGTGGGTCGTCGCTCCAGTACACGGATGGGCATCTCGTCTTCCTTCAGCTCATCCAGCTGAATGGACGAGCGCTGCAGCATGTGACGTACTCTGATCAATGGATCGTCGGTCAATTCAATGTAGGGTTCGCCCATGAGAGCACGCTCGAGCATGCCCATGATTTGCCATTCCGGGCGGCGTTCATTTTTTGCCGGAACGAGGGGCGGTGTGTACTGAACGAACGGCTCCGACTGCAGTCCAAGTCCGCATAAATTGATATCAGCGCGTTCGAACATGTCGGTTGCCGGCAAAATATAGTCCGCGACTTCGCTTGTGGCGTTAGGGTAGATGTCGACCACCACCACAAAATCGAGTGCTTTGAAGGCTGTTTTGAGTCGATCACTCTGCCCCACAGAGATGAGCGGATTACCGGAAATGACCACCATGGCCTTGATGGGGTCGGGATCATCCAAGATCATGTCTGCCATGAGATTGCCAGGCAGATTGCCCCGGATTTCTCGTACCGGACCAAACGCGGTGTCGCCATAGTGGGGCGCTTTGCCGCGCGTTGCGCCGGCCTTGGCAGCGGGGTAAAAACCTTCCCCGTAGCGATTGCCACCGGGCTGATCCAGATTGCCCGATATTAAGCTGAGCATTTGCAGGAGCCAGTAAGCGGCTGATCCTTGCTGACCCATATTGACGCCTGTCGACATGTAAATAGCGGCTCGGGGCGCGCTCGCAAAATCTCGGGCTAATTGCTGGATCGCATCGGCAGGGACACCGACCACGTCTGCAACGACGGTCGCGCTGAAGGCCGAGACGAAGTCTTTAAGCTCATCAATGCCTCGGGCGTGGTGCATGATCGCCTCGTGGTCAATGAGGTCCTCCTCAAAAAGGGTGTGAATCATGGCAGCCAGGAGATAACTGTCCGTATCCGGTCTGATGGCAACATGCTCACCTAGTCCCCGAATGCTCTCCGTCTCTCGAGGGTCCACGAACACAACGCGACCCCCCCGTTTCTTGACCGCGCGAAGCGCTGCCATAGGATCGGCGATAGAAATAAAGCTCATGTGGGATATGCGCGGATTGGCGCCGAGAATGAGCAAAAAGTCGGTTGCGCCGATATCTGGGATCGGATGGATCGTGCTTGATCCGTACACCGCCTCTGAGGTCGCAAATTTGTTGGTGCAGTCTTGCGTCCCCGAGCCAAAACGTCTGCGGCAACCGAGGGCGCTGATAAAGCTGCCGATTGCAGGCCCGGCGGTTGAATTGAAAGCGAGAGGGTTGCCGGTGTAGGAGGCGATCGCGTTTTCGCCATGTTCAGCCCGAATCGCGTTTAGCCTTGCAGCGATTTCTTCGCAGGCCTGTTGCCAGGAGATGGGCTCGAGCCCGCTGTCTGTTCGCTTGAGTGGTCGATTCAGTCGGTCAGGGTCACGATGGATATCGAGCATGGCGAGGCCCTTGTGACAGGCAAATCCCTTGGTGACCGGGTGGGTTTTGTCCGGTTTCAACGCGGTGATCTCTCCGTTATTAACCTCAGCGACCAAACCACAGCTTGGTTCGCAGACGCGACAGAAGGTTTTGACGGAATCAGACATAGTGAACCTCGACGTTGACTTGGCTTACCGAAGTAAAGCCTTTAGCATCAGCGAATTCAAGCAGGATCCACTGATGACATCATCTCAACACGTTATTGTGACTGGCGCCGCCGGCGCGCTCGGTCGAGCGGTCACCCAGCATTTTCTAAATCGAGGCGCCACGGTCCACGCGCTGGATTTATCGCTTGAGCTTTTGAAGGATGCCCTTGCAGATCTGTCGGGTGAACCATTGCAACTTTATGCCGTGGATTTAACCCGCCGCGATGATGTGGCTCGATGTGTATCGGAGGTCCTCGCGCAAGGCGGGCAGATCGACGTGCTTTGCAATATCGCGGGTGGGTTCATGATGGGCGACGCGGTGGCTGATACACCAGACGATACCTGGGACTTTCTGTTCAATCTCAATACCAAAACGGTGATGTACATGGCGTCAGCCGTCGTGCCTGTGATGCGAAAACAAGGTTCAGGCAAGATCGTGAATGTAGGTGCCTTAGCGGCGAGAGAAGGGCTTGCTCAAATGGGCGTTTATATTGCCTCCAAATCAGCGACGATTCGGCTGACAGAAAGTCTTTCAGCTGAATTGAAGCCCGAGGGCATCAATGTCAATTGTGTACTCCCTGCGGTCATCGATACACCTCGGAACAGGGCAGACATGCCGGACGCCGACTTCGACGCCTGGGTGCCGCCCTCGCAGTTGGCTGCCGTGATTGGCTTTTTGGCGTCGGAGGCAGCCGTGGCGGTGCACGGCGCCGCGATTCCAGTGACTGGACGAGGTTAACTGGCGGAGCCAAACGTGTGATCGAAAAGTGGCAACGATTGGCGAGCAAACTTCTGCTTGATCTCAGGATCTTGAAGGTGCTCGAAGTGACGGCAAGTTCTAAGCGAGGCATCGCGCCGCATCCCTTTTATGTGTTTGACACGGTTGACTGGATTAATGTGTTGCCCATCACTTCTGATGGCCAAGTGGTGTTTGTTAAGCAATATCGCCACGGGAGCGATGAGATCTCGCTCGAGATCCCCGGCGGCATGGTCGATCCTGGTGAGGCGCCTGAGGTGGCAGCAGCTCGAGAATGTCTTGAGGAGAGCGGCTTTAGCGCCTCTGGGCTCATCTCGCTCGGCGCCTTGCGACCCAATCCAGCGATTTTCAATAATTTTTTGCACACGTTCGTAGCTTTTGATGTGCAGCACGCCGGTGAGATTCAAAACACGGCAACGGAAGAAACAGAGCTGGTCCTGCTGGATCTAGAGGTCCTGCCCCAAATGATGCTGGATGGGGAGATTGATCATGCCTTGGTGGTGGCAACGATCTGGCGTTATTTTTATGCACGCGCGCATGGATTGATGCCGTCAGACCATCGAGTGGATCGCTAGCGCGCAGCGCGTCAATGTCGAATACGATCGGAAAAGACCTGCGGTGAAAAGAGACCCTTTGGCTCGAACCCGTGCAAGCGTTATCAACGCGTTTGATTCATCCGCTGCTGCGTCCGCATTGTTAGTTAAGTCTTTGGATTTCAGGTCATCGATTGGCTATTAGCGCACCGACGAAGGCAGAGCTATGAAGGCAAGGTAGCGAGACGCCACCGTCGATCCCTCAACCTCGATAACGCGATCATCGGAATGCTTGCGCGGGCGTCAGACCTGCTCCGCCATCGTGAGCTGCTCTAGGCGGTTGCTCCGAATCATGGCTTGGATGTCCCGAACGTAGTCTTTTCCACGAATGGAGTAGGCAAGTAGGCCCTCCGCTAATTGAACACCCCTTGCGGGAACATTAAGGCTGCGCATCGACATCCTGATAGCCCTAAGATCGCTGTAGGCAGGATTGGTGTTGATGTTGTGGATGTAGGCTGCGACACCCTCGTAAATGGATTCGAACCGCTTCACCTCGTGACGAGCGCCCTGATCTCGGTCTAACGGTTTGAGACCACAGCCTTCTACATAACACCACACGCCGAAGAAGTTGTTGCCATCGATGGCGAACCGTGAGGTCCCCCAACCTGATTCGTTGGCCGCTTGAGCAAGAACCAGGGATACGGGCAAGGTGTCAACGCGTTGTAAGAGGCTGTCCCATCGAACATCGAGTGCTTGTTCCATAGAGGGCAGCGCGTGCTCGTAATAGCTAGCGAGTGACCGGATGCGATCCGCGTTCTCGAGCGACAGGGGTTGCCCTTGGCTCAGTCGCTCTCGCTGCCGGATGAGGAAGGTTCGAGCTTTCAGAATTTCCGCGTTGGCGTGGATGACTTTTGGCGCGAGAAATTCGAAAAATCGTTGCTTCTTCTCGTGCACATCGTGCATCTCAGAAAAGGCAGGTGCCGCTGGCCAGTCCATCTCGGACTGGAAGAAGCGTGCTTGTACCAGGCCCTCGAGCTCGGAAGCAAAGCCGCTGGAGGGTATTAAGCTGATGATCATTAAGGCAATGCGACGCATGATTGCCTCCTTAATGGGGTCATTTGAGCGCCATCTTATTCACTTTTTCTCCATTATCAACACTTTTTTTCAATTTTGTTCAGGATTAATTCAGCAATGAACGAAGGTCTTTAAATTCATTTCTTCGCCGCTGTGGCGTGCCGCCTACCCATAACTGGCTGATATATGGTCTTTTTTCGAATGAGGCGGGCGTGTTAGTCTGAAGGAGGTTAAGGGCGGTGTAAGGAAGCAGCGCGAGGATGGAACATCAAGAACGGCAGCAGGTGCTGGTGCTCTATTTGGCGAGTTCTGCTTTGGATAGCCCGGTGATTGGCTGGAGTATTTACGATGGCTCGTCGATCGAAACACCGCAGACGGGGCTTGAAAGCGAATCTCCCTATGTGAGCGGTCTTGCGGCACTGCGCGATGGCTGGCGACTGATTCAGGCCAGTCCGCTGATCAGCCATCCAGTGGGTCAGGAGTTCAGAACCGACTACTTGAAGTACGAATTCTTCTTCGAACGCTGGTCAACGCCTAGAGCGCGGAGCGGGTCATGATCAAGCTCAATTCCCAGCAGATGGCCAAGTTTGTCGCCGAGGGCTATTTAAGATTTGACGGCGTTGTTCCCCGAGCATTGAACGAGCAGTTGTTGGCGCGTTTTCAGTCGGTTGATCCAAGTCATCATGGCAATTTGCGGGATTACTACCATGAGGCCGTTGATCAGCGGGTGCTCCCAATTGGCGCTTCGGGTCTGCCGCTGGATCAGGTTTTCGATGATGAGCCGCTCTTTTACGCGTTGCTGGCTGTCCCTGAAATTGAAGGTGCTATATGCAGCCTTTTAGGTGAAGCGCCCAGATTTGATCATCACTTCTTGCACGTCACGCTCACGCCTGAGACGCGAACTCGGATGCAGTTGCCAGCCGCCGCGCAGCACAATCATCAAGATTCAACGATCGATCCTGACCTCGCATTTGATATTCAATTGTTCTATTTCCCGCAGGCGGTGACAGAGGCCATGGGCGGCACTCGATTCCTTCCAGGCTCGCACCTGCGCACTGTGAGCGAAGCCGCGATTGCCCGTTACCAGAACATCGTAGGCCAGCAGCATGTGGTGTGTCCTGCCGGTAGCGTCTTCATTTTTCACAAGGGGTTGTGGCATGGCGGGGGGCTGAATACGAGTCAGATGATGCGGTATCTCTATAAAATTCGCTTGGCGCCGGGTGGCTCACAGGTGCGGCAATGGGATACCTCCGATTTAGCACCAATTGATGATCGCCAGGGTCCAACCTTTTGGCGTGAAGCGGGCGGCGGCTCGGTGGTTCAACAGATTCTGATGCGACCGCAACCTTGGTTTGAATATGACGTGGGGCGGCTGGAGCTGATTAACCGCATCAAGCTCTGGCGATACTTGCTCGGTGATCCAGCCGCCGACGTGGACTACTGGTTAACCCGACTCGAACGTCCCCAGTTAATCGATCGAGGCGCCTCACTTTGAACCGAACACTTGATGAACCTAATCGGTCGGCCCGCTTTCGATGTGAGCTTCTGACCAGATGAGGGCGGTCGAGCGTCATCACGGCTCGATGACGTTGAAGCCGCTCATGAAGGTGTCGAGATGACCAAAAGTTTGTTCGACGGGTTCAATGGGGCCATCGACCTTGACCAGTCCGTCATTCACCGCTTCTCCAATCAACCGCTCGCCGGACATCACGTCGATGAGCGTTTCTCGACTGAGGCTGATGTGCGCTCGCGCGCTCGTCGACGCTGGTGCCGCTTGGTAGTAAAGGGTTCGGTTAGAGATGCCGATGACCCAATGCGTGCGCAGGTCATTCACTGTGACATTTAACTCGGTCTTAATCCCCCCGAGTGCTTCGGACTGTAATCGGATCGACATGGCATCAAAAATTTGTTCGACCGTCATGGCGCGCAAAATGCCTCGAGCTCGAACGGGCTTGCCGGCGATCGGTGGCGGTCCTTGGCGGAGTTCTTGTGCGGCATTGAGATAGGCATTCCTGAAAGTGGATGATTCTGCCTGATAGCCGAGCTGCTCCATGGTGTCGGCTTGAAGAAGCCTAGCGGCTTGGTTTCCGGGATTGGCAAAAATAAGGTGATTGAGGAGCTCAGCGACCCAGCGGTATTCCCCCTGATCAAATGCGCTTCTTGCCTGGGTGAGGAGATTGTCTTCGCCTCCGGCCAAAGCAACATAACGGCGACCCGCATCTTCTGGCGGCAACCGATGGAGGTTGGCGGGGTTGCCGTCATACCAGCTGAGGTAGCGTTGATAGACGGCTTTTGCATTATGAACGAGATCGCCGTAGTACCCCCGCGTGTGATCGTTCGCAAGGAATTCCTCCGGCAATTCTAGCTGATCAGAGATCTCAGTCGGCACGTAACCGTGGTTGGCAAGACGCATGGCCTGATCGTGCATCCACTTGTAGAGATCTCTTTGGTTGGTCAGAAAATCTCGAACTTCGGTCTGTCCCCATTGCGGCCAGTTATGGGAGGTAAACAGAATGTCCGTCTGATCAGCAAATAACGTCATGGCTTCGTGAATGTATTTAGACCACTTGAGTGCGTTCCTAACTAAGGCGCCGCGAATAGGGATTAGGTTATGCATGGTGTGGCTGCAGTTTTCAGCCATGCAGAGCGCCCTGAATTGTGGAAAGTAGAAGTTCATCTCCGCTGGGGCCTCAGTCTCAGGTGTCAGTTGAAACACCACATGCACGCCATCAATCGTCATCTCCTCGCCGGTTCGAGTAATGTCGTGGGTTGGCGCGATCAAATCCGGTCCGCCTAAAGGTAGGCCGTTGCCTAGGCCACAATCCACATGCGCTTTAGGATCCGCTGGCAACAAAACGCCGAATTGGAACAAAGCCCTTCGTGCCATTGCCGGTCCGGCAATGACATTTTCTCCGACGGTCTCCTCCAAGAAGTGTTCGGGCGCAATCACCATGCAGCGGCCGGCATCAACCTCTTCTTGAGAGGTGACGCCCAAAACACCACCGAAGTGGTCAGTATGCGAATGCGTATAGATCACTGCGAGGACTGGCCTCGGTCCTAAATGCGCGTTTGCGAGGGCAAGCGCATCGCGTGCTGTTTGCTGCGTTGTGAGTGGATCAACGATGATCCAACCTGTGTCACCTTGGATGAAGGTGATGTTAGACAGATCGTAGCCACGGACCTGCCAGATGCCCGGGGTGACCTCGAAAAGACCGTGGTGGTGATTCAGCTGCGCGTGTCGCCAAAGGCTGGGGTGCACAGTATTGGGCGCAGGATTTCCGGTCTCTAGAAAATTGTATTGATTGACGTCCACCACGGTGCGCCCATCGTGGTCCGAAATGATGCCTGTCGGGTGGTGCGCGACAAATCCCCGAGACACCCGCTCAAAATCTTTGGCATCGGTTGGCGTCGTGGCCTTTTGATTTAGAAAAATCGTGTGCTGAGTTGCGTCCTTTCGATCGATGCTGGTCATGCTGCTTACTGCGCCTCTTTCAAGTGTTGTCTTCGGAGCTGGGCACTCATCTACCGCCAGTCCATAAAATGGGTTTGGTCCGCTCTGGGTCCCTGTGACCCACCCGATGTTGGTGACATCATGGTAACGCAGTTCGGTTGGCCGATTAGCTGCTCGTGACGAGTAAGATCCTCGGTTTCAAAGCTCAACGCGATGTTCGCCTCGCATGGCTTACGAACTGGGCCGAGTGCAAATCGGATCGGAGAGTGCTTTCGAAGACGGCAGACGCTCAGCAGCGAGCGCTGTTTTTGGCTCTGTCCTCTAATCCGCCCGCAATGCCTGATTGATTTGTTCATGGAAATGGACGAGCGGTGGCTCATTGGCGCCATAGATGACCTCGGGTAACGCGCCGCTGGCCAAATTCTTCTGGATGTCGGCCATGAGCGCAAAGTCCTCAGCGCCCGTCACATGAAGCAAGAGGTCAAGGTTTTTTACGAAGTACTCACGCGCTTTCTCGGTTTGAGGCTCGCTCGGCGCATACACAGCGGTTGTGGTTCGCGTGCGATTGACGCTCAGAGGCTCGACGATCCAAGTTTCAATATGGTCAAGTTGATGCACAACCAAGCCATTGGGAACGAGAAAATACTGAATCGTGCCATAGGGGATGAGTGACCATTCAGACTCAGGCTTTTCAAACTCGTCATGGACATTGGCTCTTAGACCCACCGACAACAAATTGCGACCAAAGGCATCGAAGATGACGCAGTCAGAATTAAACGTGGGCGCCAGCGTTTTACTGTGCAAGGTTCTGATGTGATAGCTCTCTGAAAAGGTGTCGAAAAAGAGTTTCCAGTTGAAATCCCACTCATGGGTTCTCGATTCGATGAGAGCGTAGTTTTCGATTCCAAAGGACGCAAGATCATCCTCGGCGCCTGCAAGAACCTCATCGACATCGATGGGCGAATCACCCTCCGGTCGTACAAAGATCAAGCCATAGCGCTCGGCGACGGGGCGCTGAATTAAGTGACAGGATTGAGTCACGTCATCAAATGCGCCGGCCGCAAAAGGTCTGGCCCGAAGTTCGCCCGTGAGACTGTAGGTCCAGGCATGATAAGGGCAGTGAAAAGCCTTAAGGTCACGACCACTCGAATTGGGATCTACCAGCGGTGCGCCACGGTGTCGGCAAGCGTTAATAAAAGCGCTCAGGCTGCCATCGTGTTGACGGACCACGACCAGTGGTAAGTCGTCGATCCGCATCGCTCGGTAACTTCCGGGTTCGGGCAGATCGGCTGAGAGGCCAAAGAACAGGGGCCCCGGCTTAAAAAGGGTTGTGATTTCCTGCTCAAATCGAGTCGGGTCGGTATAAGCAGACGCTGAATTGGTCGCGCTTCGACCTATTTGCAGCCCGCGAAGTTGGTCGCCGCTGGCGGCCACTCGCTTGAGCAATTCGATTTGTCTTGCCTGGCGCATGCTGGATTCTCAGTTGGAATCGGGTGAACTTTATTTTTTCTAGTATGGACTAGAAAAAACAACCTGTGTGCGTCACTCGTTATTAATCGTCTCGTCGATTCCAAAAAAAGGGGTGTCTAAGTGAAGTTTGCAGCGCCGCCGAAAAAGTCTGAGCAGACGCGTCAGCGCATGTTAGATGCCGCCCGGTTTGCCACAGGCGCAGATTTCACGATTGATGGTGGTATGTCGATCTAAGCAGGGCTTGGT
>JALRJG010000002.1 GCA_023261215.1 Pseudomonadales bacterium
ACTTCTTGATCAGCCAGCAGACTAAGATTCGCCATGGGACAGGGCGAGTAATGAGTCGAACGTTCAATCAGGACGATCTCAACTTCAGGGGCCAATTGTTTCAATTCCCGCGCGAATCTTGATCCAGCGTACCCACCACCAATGACGACAAATCGATAGGCTGAATTCGCCGCGAGGGTTCGCCTCAAACCAAAGATCAGCGGCGCGGCGGCGACGCTCTGGAGCGCCGCCCTACGCGTCATCCTTCCTGTACGTCTGGGTTCAGACATCACCCGAATGAGAGCCGCGCGACACGTTCGCGCTAGGCGCTTGCCAATTGCCGCGCAACAGGCAAGGTTCGAACACGCTGGCCCGTGGCCGCAAAAATCGCGTTCAACACGGCCGGCGCAGCAACGGCAATCGTCGGCTCACCGACACCACCGTAAACGCCCCCTGACGGCATGACGATGGTCTCAACCTTGGGCATATCTTTTATGCGCATCGAGGGATATCGATCAAAATTCTTTTCTTGGACCACACCTGAATCAAACGTGATCTGGCTGAGGAGCGCCGCAGACAACCCATAGACAAATGAACCCTCCACTTGGGCAGCGATCTGTTGAGGATTCACGGCTGTTCCACAGTCGGTCGCAGCAACGATCCGGTGCATCTTGAGTTCGCCATCTGTCACCGTGACCTCGGCGCAGGCAGCAACATAACTGCCAAAGGCGTACAACACGGCAAGGCCTCGACCTAATCCATCCTCGGTGCCCCAGGCGCCTTTGTCAGCTACCGCTTGCAATACCGCCGCCGCCTTTGGCTTGTCTTTCAACAATGCCAGTCTGAACTCGAGTGGATCTCTTCCCGCCTTGTGAGCAAGCTCGTCCATGAAACACTCGAGATAAATCGCGTTCTGGTTGACGTTAACGCCTCGCCAAAATCCAGGACGAACGGCTGGATTTCGCATCGCGTGGTCGACCTTCAGATTGGGGATGCTATAGCACATCTGGTGGTCATCCATGCCTGGATTGAGTCCGCCTTTAACCACCCCTTGGAAAGTCACGAAGTCAGCGCCATTCACCAGACGTTGGGGCATCAAACCGGCAATAATTGATTGACCCGAGATGCGCATGTGCAGGCCAGTCAGATTGCCGGCCTCATCCAAACTACCCCGCATCTTAGCCATGGTGGTCGGGTGGTAAAAACCATGCATCTGATCCTCTTCTCTCGACCACTGCAATTTGATCGGCGTCCCAGGAAACTGCATGGCAATCGCCACCACTTGGTGCACGTAATCCGCAGCACCCCGTCGACCGAATCCGCCACCAAGAATGGTTTTGTACACTTCACACTGCTCGATGGGCAGACCAGAAGCCTCAGACGCCGCAGCAAGCGCAGCCTCACCATTCTGAGTTGGGCACCAGACTTCACATCGTTCACTCGTGTATCGAGCCGTCGCATTCATGGGCTCCATGGGTGCGTGATTCTGAGCGGGCACCTTGTAGATGGCTTCAACGCGGGTGACCGCGTCTGACAGCGCGGACTCCACATCGCCTTCCCAATTCCCATTGAAGGCTTCGCTCGCATCAAGACCCGATTCGAGCAATGCGGTGATGGAAGCATCATTCATCTGCGCATTGGGACCCAAATCCCACTCGATGTTCAGTTGCTTTAGCGCCTCGTTGGCATGCCACCATGACGTTCCGACAACGGCCACGCCATCGGTACCGGTTTGGGTTTTCACGGGAACAACCGCTTTGACACCGGGCATCTTGAGGGCTTTGGTGTCATCAAACCCCTTCAGCGACCCACCCATAACGGGGCAATCCACTATGCTGGCCACCAACATCTCAGGCAATTGAATGTCCGCACCGTAGATCAAAGAGCCATCGAGTTTTTCAAGCGTGTCTAACCGTTTCAGAGGTTGGCCTGCAATGGTCCAGTCAGCGGGATCTTTCAGCGCAACTTCCGTCGGCACCGCTTGCCTACTCGCCACCGCTGCCACCTCACCATAACGCAGCGACCGTTTAGTGGGATCGTGATAGATCACCCCCTTTTCGACGCGACAACTTGCGGCAGGCACACCCCACTGATCAGCTGCCTCGGCAACAAGCATCATGCGAGCAGCAGCGCCGCCCTCTCTGACATACTGCTGGCTAGAACGAACACCTTGGCTACCGCCCGTGGAGAAGCTGCCCCAAATCCGCTTACGCTTAAGGTTGTCACCCGGGGTTGGGAAGGACCAAGTCACCTTTTCCCAATCGCATTCGAGTTCCTCTGCAACCAACTGCGCCAGACCGGTTAGGGTCCCTTGACCCATCTCAGATCGCGCGATCCGGATCGTGACCGAGTCATCGCTTCCGATCGTGACCCACGCATTGACCTCATCCAAGACATCACCGCCATGGTGGCCTGCACTCAATTCGAGGGCTGGCAGCACCCCAAGCGAAAGACCGGCACCTGCACTCAAGCTACCTAGAACAAATCGTCGTCTCGTCATGTGTATCGATGACTTCATTAGGCGCTCCTTATGCTTTGGTTGACTTCATAATGTCTTGGGCGAGATGAATCCCTTCCCTCACTCTCTGGAAGGTGCCGCAACGACAGATGTTCGTGACCTCGCGATCAATGTCTGCATCCGTGGCATTAGGCTTGTTATTCAGTAGCCCCGCAGCGGCCATCATCATCCCAGGCTGGCAGTATCCGCACTGAGGCACATCCAATTGAGCCCAGGCCTTCTGAACCGGATGAGAGAGATCCTCGGACAATCCTTCAATGGTGGTGATCTTGGTCGATTCTGAGACGGCGCTCACGGGCAGCACGCATGATCGAATCGGTTGACCGTCAAGATGGACCGTACAAGCTCCGCATTGTGCGATACCGCACGAGTATTTCGTCCCAGTCATGCCCAGCGTTTCTCGCAAGACCCAAAGAAGCGGCATGCTTGGATCAACATCGACGGCTTTCGTCACGCCGTTTACGTTCAGGTTTAGTTTGGCCATGGTGACTTCCCTCTTTTCCATTTAATGACCGAATTCTTCAGCAGAACCCAGCCGCGATCCTTATTTCTGCGGGTCGCTTTTTTGTCGTTTCAAACTTTGTGACTTTCGACCCAGGTCGCGCATCCGCATCCGATCGATGTCGCCTCCGGCTCGGTTTCAATCAACGCTTCTTCGCATCTCTTTTTTCAATTCGAGCGCCTCAGCTGTCATTTTGGTTCCCGTCTTCATCAGTCAGAAGCACTCGAATTGAATCCATCAATTCAACGCATCACTTTGCCAAAAAAAGGGTTGCCGGTGCGCGTCGCGGCTCCATAATTTAGCCAGCTCAGGCGGGCTTGATCCGCATGGGTAACGTCTTAAGTCCTGAGACAAAGGTGGACTCGACCCATCGAGCCTCCCCGATCAGCTCGAACGATGCGACCCGCTTAAACAACGCCTCGTACAACATCCTCATTTCCATCTTGGCGAGCAAATTCCCCAAGCAATGATGCGCGCCATGCCCGAAGGCGAGGTGTCGATTGGGTCTTCGATCAGCAATGAATTGATCAGGTCGATCAAAAACCTCCTCGTCATGATTTCCTGACGGGTAAAGCAACATAATCGGTGACCCCGCCTGAACTGTTTTCCCCCGTAGCTGATAATCGCGCTCTGGATAACGCATGAAGTGCTTCACGGGGCTCGTCCATCGAATCGACTCCTCAACCAGAAGCGGGATCATCGCGCGATTCTCCTTCACCTTGTTGAATTCACCTGGATGCGTCATCAGGGCATGCAGTCCCCCAGCGGTTGAAGAGCTGGTGGTGTCGTGCCCCGCGGTCGCGATGATGATGTAGTAGGACATGGCTTCGAGATCGCCAATGGGCGCGCCATCAACCTCAGCGTTCGCGATGACGGATGCGACATCGTCGGTGGGGGTCGCTCGACGGCTTGCCGTCAACGCGTTGAAATAATTGAAAAAATCGATCAGCGTCTGCATCCGATCCTCATCTGAGGCGATCTCTCGCTGCAAATCAGGGTCATCAGCGCCAAAAAGCTCTTGGGTCAGCTTGAGCATTAACGGTTCATCGGCTTCAGGCACGCCTAAAATCGACATAATGACGCGCAGCGGATACCAGACAGCCACTTCATTAACGAAATCGAGTTCTGGTCCTTTGGCCAGCATATTGTCGACCGTTCGATCAGCAATGGCTCTCACAGTCGACTCAACCTTCTTCAAGTTCTCGGGCATAAACCAATCTTTAGTTAACGCGCGGAACTTACCATGGTCGGGTTCGTCCATGTGGATCAACGTTCGAAGCGCGCCTCCCTGGGCCATCTGCCGCGCCTCAATGTCTTTGGATTGCAGAACAGACCATTGCGTGTTTTTGAACAGATGAGGTTGACGCGATATCTCGACGATGTCGGCATGTTTTGTTGCGATGTAAAACGACTTGTGCGTCTCACTTTCGATCCAAGGCAAGGGGTCCGAGGCACGGAACGCCGCCGTGAGCGCGTTAAAGGCCACCGGATCCGCGTAGGTCTTTGGACTCACCATCGCAGCGTACGGATATGCATCGGTCATCGCTTATTCCCCTGGCTCAACACAGTCGGCGCCTTATCGAGCCATCGTTACCCCTTCGCGCCGCCCGAAGCCCGACGTTTCGAGGCTTTAATACTCGCGCTTTCAATAGACTCAATCGATAGCGACCCACATCTTGATCATAGCGCAATCAATGCGTGCCTAGACAATCGCCGCTCGCTCGGTGCGGCCGCCTTAGCCATGGCGACCCCCATGGATGCCAAGAATTCCTCCCCTAACGCCTCAATCGACCGCAAAGGGTTTTTGGTTTCCACGTTCACGCGAAGCGCAGATTCAGTCTTCGATGCCTGCAAGCTCACCCGCCAGTCGTCTGCCTCACTGAAAACCACTTGGCTGCTGGTACCACTGCCCCTCTGTCGAAACCGCCCGAAGCCTTTCTCAAGACAGTCCACGGCCTGATCCACCGATAAATCGATGATCGTCATTTCGGCCAGGCAACGAGCATCTTCCCGACACGCATCCCGAGCCACTTCAACATCGCCGCCCCAACGCTCTAGCGCGGACACCGTCTTCAGAAAAGTGAGAAACCCCGAATCAAAGCCGGACAACTCCGAAAAATAGTGGTGTGAAGACGACTCCATACCATACGCCGCTCCAGAGGCCATCATGGCGCGACGAACCCAAACAGACCCAGATTCCACGACCTGCAAATGACCCCCTCGTCTTGCGAGCGCTGTCTCCGCGTTAAAGACTGAGCGGCCATCCGTGACACAAAGCAAACTTGGAGTGACTGGCAAACTTTCGATCAGTATCTGGTTAAGGTAGGGCGTTGCAATTTCGTGACCTGCTCGATCAAAAAACACGCATCGATCACAGTCGCCGTCCCATGCAACGGCCCAGTTGGCATCAGCTTCAGCGATGGCACTCTGGATCAACTGCCGGTTTCCAGGAAGTCTTGGATCCGGGCCCTCCTCGGGCAGCACCCCCCGTATCCATTGGTTCTTTGTCACCTTCCACCCAAGTTTTTTGATCAGGGGGTCGGCAACGGAATCCGCAGTACCTCCCAAACCGCAGACAAGAAGCGGGCTGACGACCTCCGGCAATGGCAATTGTGCGATCAGCCAATCGGCGTACTGATCGCTTAAGTCTAATGGCATCGCCGCTTCCGAGGTGCGAGCTTGATCGCGCTTATCAAAATAAGGTAACCAATGGCTAAACGCCTGAATCACGTCCCCCTGAGGCTTGGATGTCCCTGGCTGCTCGAGAATTTTAAATCCGTTCATACCAGCAGGATGATGGCTCGCAGTGACCACGACCGCCAAGTCGGCAATCTCCTTGATCAACGCGTAACTGGCCACTTCCTTCGGGACAACGCCCAAATCGATCAACTGATGGCCGGAACCTGAAAGTCCGCTCACCAAGGCTTCGAAGAGCGATCCACCGCTGGCTCTCGTATCTCGCGCGAGTGCAACCGAAGCGCGCGCGCCGAGTCGTTCGCTCAGGAAACAACCCAGAGCAAACGCCATGGATTCGCTGACTTGGTCAGGATAGCGGCCTCTGATGTCACCTGATCGGAAAATAGACACGTTGGGCGCTGCTAACTTGGCAGACGAGATAAGTTGACCCGTCTGAGGGGCCATTCTCTCGAAGGCCTTCCACCGAGGGGCAAGACCGTCAGACCTTGCAGAGAGGGTCTATTGAGCAGACCTGGTGACTCGCAAGCCCCCTCGAGGAGGGAGGCTCGCGCCCAGGATCTCATAAATAAACAGGCTGTCATGATTTTGGTCACTACGCGTTTGGCGTGCCTGCGCCCGACGCATCAACCAAAAAGTCCAAGATAAGTCTTGCAACCTCCGCCTGGTGCACGTCTTCAGCCAGGCTGTCGAGTCCTGCTTGGTACAGAGACTCTCCTAGCACCTCTCGGCGAACACCCAGCAAATCTCTCGCGTAGTCTTTTGTAAACTCCGGATGCCCTTGGAGGGTTAGGATATGCCGACCCAACGTCATGCCTGCGATGGGGCAAAAATCGCTTTGAGCAATAATCTCGGCGCCTGGCGGCGGCGTTTGAACTTGATCTTGATGACTGGACAGCAGCGCAAACTCCCTTGGCCAATCGGGGTGATTGCCATCATGGAGTCGAGTCACATGTCGGCCGACACCCCAGCCTCGATCACTCTTTGCCGTTCGCCCACCCAACACATGGGCAACCAACTGATGGCCAAAGCATATTCCAACAAGCTTTTTCCTGGCTGAATGTAATTCGACCACGAACTCACCCAGTCTTTGAATCCAGGGGAGCGGCTCATAAACGCTGTGCCTGCTTCCAGTAATCAAATAACCGTCACATTCGTCAATATCGTCCGGGTATTGAAAGGCGAGCACATCGTAAATGTTGAACGTGAGGGTGGGGTCAGCCGCACGGAATATTGCCTGAAACATATCCGTGTAATCCCCATGCGCTACCTGCAAATCAGGGTTTACAGAATCCGCTTTTAATATGCCAAGCACGCGCGCACGCTGCGTCATTGGGCCCCTCCCTCGCCTTCGGCGCGAAGTCTATATGATTTCGAAGTATCGCTTAAGCTGCCAATCGTTTAGATGCCGCTCGTACTCTCGAACTTCCCATCGACGCGTCGCGGCGAAGTGTTCAACGAATTCATGTCCAAAGAGCGCCTTCGCGGCTTGGGACGCTTCAAAGCGCCGCGTGGCATCCAACAAATTGCTTGCCAACTGCTGCGTCTTGGGCAAATCGTCCTGAACTTCATAGGCATTGCCGACAACAGGATCACTCAAATCAAGCCTCTGCTCGATACCAAGCAGGCCCGCGCCCAGGGTTGCAGCCGCTGTAAGGTAGGGATTAGCGTCCGCTGCGCCGATGCGAAATTCGACCCGCTGAGCCTTGGGTGAACCCCTAATCACCCGCAATGCGGTGGTTCTGTTCTCAACGCCCCAAGTTGATGCGGTGGGTGCCCAGGCGCCTTTCACTAAGCGGGTGTAACTGTTGATGGTTGGCGCCGTCATCGCAAGCAGTTCTGGCAGATAAGTCTGAAGGCCTGCAACGTAATGCCGCATCAGGTCGCTCATCCCTGACGCCTCCGCTTCGTCGAAAAACAAAGGCGTCGCATCCCGCGCGGCCAACAGCGATTGATGCAAGTGCCCGCTTTGCCCTGGGTAGTCCATTGACCACTTCGCCATGAAGGTCGCGATCATTCCTCGTTTCTGGAAGAACGACTTAGCGAGCACCTTGAATATCGCTGCCTGATCAGCCGCTTCGAGCGCATCGGTCACGGTAATCGCAGCCTCCCAAACTCCAGGGCCTGTTTCGCAATGCAGCCCCTCGAGCTGGATGCCATGATTCACACAGTGGTCCATGAATTCGTTAAATAGATCTGACAACGAGAAGGTCCGAAGCACTGAATAGCCAAAATTACCCGGCGTCAGCGGCGTCATATTCTGGTAATTCTTCGCTGCGGCGGAGGCCGCGGTTTCATTAAAGACAAAAAACTCGTACTCAAACGCCATACGCGCTCGATAACCCATGCTGCTCGCGCTCGCGATCACTTTCTTGAGCTGATTTCTGGGGCACACTGGATGGAAATCGCCTTCGCCGACGAAATCCGCGAGAAAGAAGGGAATGTTCTTCTCTTCGATTAAGCGTCGTTCAGAGTTGAGATCGATTCGATAGACGGCATCCGGAAAGGCGGTGTGCCAGCCCGTATACTTCGCGTTGTCATAGAGTTGATCATTGACGTCCCACCCAAACACGCAGTCGCAAAATCCAGATGTACCATCAGCAATGGACGCAAATTTTTCGAGACTGAGATACTTGCCACGCATCACGCCATCGATATCGGTGAATCCAATTTTGACTCGGGGAACACCCTCAGCACGATAGTGTTCAACTAGGGCGGAACCTTGCGTCACGGCTTTAATCTCCCTTCTCTGGTTGCCGAATCATCAGCACCATCGCTTGCACATCAGCGGGTGGCGCATGCGTGAATCGGGTCACACTGAGTGAAACGGCAAAGTTGAGCAACATGCCGAGTGTACCGATGCCTTCGGGAGAAATGCCCCACCACCAAAATTCCGAGGTGTTCGCAGAGGGTTCGATGAATTTGAAGTAAATGATATAGCCCGCGGTGAAAACGATACCCGTGAGCATCCCAGCGATCGCACCCTCCTTACTCACTCGTTTCGAGAAAATACCGAGAACAATCGCAGGGAAAAAACTCGCCGCCGCGAGCCCAAATGCGAAAGCGACCACCTCGGCAACAAATCCTGGCGGATAAATACCAAAGAGTCCCGCAATAAAAATAGCGACCGCGGCAGACAACCTCGCGTAGTTCAATTCCTGCCGTTCAGTCACATTTTTTGCCAGGGTATTCTTGATGAGGTCATGCGAAATCGCAGAGGAAATCACGAGCAACAGACCGGCCGCGGTCGATAAGGCCGCGGCGAGTCCTCCCGCTGCCATCAGCGCGATCACCCAATTCGGTAGCTGCGCGATTTCCGGGGAAGCCAGCACGATAATGTCTCGATCGATATAAAGCTCATTCTCGTTAGATGTCAGCTCATTACTCACCAAGCGCTCACCTGATGCGCCTCGCCCGTCCACAAACACCGGTTTGGCGGGATTCATCGCTGCGCCACCTCGGTATTGCAGCCTGCCATCTTGGTTTTTGTCGACCCATGAAAGGAGTCCCGAGTCTTCCCATTTGCCAAACCAGTCTGGAAGTTCAGCGTAGGACGCGTTCTCCACCGCCTGGATCAAATTAATACGTGAAAAGGCCGCCACCGCCGGGGCAGTGGTATAGAGCAGCGCAATGAATACCAATGCGTAACCTGCAGATACTCGGGCCGCCCGCATGTCCGGCACCGTGAAGAAGCGAACAATGACATGAGGCAAGCCTGCGGTCCCGGCCATCAATGCCGCCACTATAAAGAACATATCTACGGTTGATTTTCGCCCTTCTGTGAACGCTGCCATTCCGAGCTGCGTTGTTAAACCATCGAGCTTGTCGAGTAAATGAATGCCTGAGCCATCGGCCATGGTGGCGCCAAAGCCCAACATCGGCAAAGGAATCCCGGTCAACAATATTGAGACGTAAATCGCGGGCACCAAATAAGCGAAGATCAGCACACAGTACTGCGCAACCTGCGTGTAGGTAATGCCTTTCATCCCACCCAGCACGGCGTAAAAAAAGACAATACCCATGCCGATCACGACGCCAGTCTCAATTTCAACTTCAAGAAACCGAGAAAACACAATACCCACACCCCGCATTTGTCCGGCGATATAGGTGAAAGAAATAAAGATGACGCACAACACCGCCACTAACCGCGCTGTCTGAGAGTAGTAACGGTCGCCGACAAAATCCGGCACCGTGAACTTTCCGAATCGTCTCAGGTAAGGCGCCAATAAGAAGGCAAGCAGCACATAGCCGCCGGTCCAGCCCATGAGGTAACGGGCGCCGTCAGCGCCTTCAAACGCAATAATGCCTGCCATGGACAAAAACGACGCGGCAGACATCCAGTCTGCGGCGGTTGCCGCACCATTGGCGATGGGATGCACGCCACCGCCTGCAACATAAAACTCATTGGTCGAGTCGGAGCGGCTCCAGAGGGCAATGGCGATATAAATCCCAAAAGTGAGCGCAACAAACCCATACGTCAGTAGCGTAGCCGACACTCCTCAGTCCTCCTTGATGAGACCGAATCGACGGTCCAAC
Source organism: Pseudomonadales bacterium (assembly GCA_023261215.1). Classification (GTDB taxonomy): domain Bacteria; phylum Pseudomonadota; class Gammaproteobacteria; order Pseudomonadales; family Azotimanducaceae; genus UBA9926. Next base: position 10,230 of record JALRJG010000002.1, read on the forward strand.
CGATTCATCAGCGCCACATACGCAAAAATAAGCAACACAAAGACATAGATTGCGCCCTGCTGAGAGAACCAAAACCCTAATCGCCAGCCAAAAAACTGAATTTCGTTCAACACGTCAACGAACAAGATGCCGCAGCCGAATGAAACCCCGAACCAAATCAGCAATAAGCTCGCCATGATTCGCAGATTTGCTCGCCAATAGGCAGCTTGATCAATGGCCTCTGAATCTGCGCGCTTGACTTCATCTGCTGCATCCGTTTGATGAGTCTCGCTGGTTTCTCTTTCGTTCATTTCACCCTCTCTTTGCCAGCATCCTTCTTGGTTCAGTCTCGCGCGTCAGTTCGCGAGGCAATTCACCTGACCTGATCCTCGCTTAAGCGCAGCTAAGGCCAAGTGTTCCTCGACAAACCTCCCCGCGCCTCGTCACCGAAAGCGGGCAATTGATTCGCCACCCAACGCGGTTAAAACTGATGGGAACCCCCGGCTCGAACCATCCTATCACTCATGGACGCGATTGACGGACGACGCATCCCGGTCAGTTCGCAGGCGGAGCCCGACCGAGGCAGACACCTCATGATTGATTGATCACTCGAAGACGGTGACCATTTGAGATACCGATCAATCTTTTCCTCGCTCAATCGCCGAACTCTCGTCCACTTCCTCAGCGTCCAACCACTTGGCCGGCAATGCTTTACTCGACTCAGCCCCCAATTGACGCATGGACTCGGCTCGGCGTATCAAATTACCTCGGCCAGAACTCAGTTTTCGCATCGCGTCATCGTAGACAGACTGAACACTCTGCAAGCGGTTACCAATGATTTCAAGGTCACCGACAAAGCCCACGAGTTTGTCGTAGAGCCCACCCGCACGACGTGCGATTTCCTGCGCGTTGGCACTTTGGCGTTCGTAACGCCAAATATTCTCGATCGTCCGCAGGGTCACCAGTAGCGTGGTTGGCGTGACCAACACAATACTCTGCGAAAACGCATCGGAGAACAGTGTTTCATCATGTTGAACGGCGATCGAAAAAGCCGCTTCTACTGGCACAAACATCAAAACGAAGTCGAGTGATCGAACGCCTTCTAGCTGATGATAGGATTTTTCAGAGAGCACCCTGAGATGGGTTCGCATTGATTGCACGTGTTCGCTCAATGCCTTCGATCGCACCTCTTCATCCTCGCTGGACGTCATCCGCTCGTAAGCGGTGAGCGAGACTTTGGAGTCTATAATAATGTCTTTGCCCTCTGGCAAATGAACCACCACATCGGGCTGATAGCGCTGCCCTTCATCACTCTTTAACGATGCTTGGGTTTCGTATTCTCGCCCTTTGGTCAGACCCGATTTCTCCAGGACCCGTTCGAGAACCACTTCGCCCCAAGTGCCCTGGGTCTTGCTTTCACCTTTTAGGGCTTTGGTCAGGTTCAAGGCGTCTTCACTGATTTTGAGATTCATCTCACGAAGACTTTTAAGCTCGTTTCTAAGCGAAAACCGCTCACGACTCTCCTCGCTGTAGGCCTTTTCGACTCGAGACTGAAAATCCGTTAGCCGTTCGTTCAAAGGTTTGAGCAGCGCGTCCAGCTGCGTCTTGCTCTGATCGCGAAACTGCACCTGCTTTGCTTCGAAAATCTCTTGCGCCAATTGCTTGAACGACAGCGTCAGATTGTTCTTCGCTTCATCGAGCATCAGTAACTTCTCTTGATGGTGAGCCGCCTGCTCTGTCAATTTCGTCTGCAGCTCAGTCAATTCCCGATTGAGTGAGCTATTCAGCTCTCGAGTTGATTGAAGCTCTTCCGTTAATTGGGTCAGCCTCGATTCCAGCGACACCTTTTCCCGAAGACTCGCTTCTACTTCGGCCTGATAACGCACACTGGTTTCTCTCGCTTCACGGGCTTCACTCTGTGCTGCATGCAGAGCCGAATGGTTCGCTTCTTGCGCCGCTTTAGCCCGCCTGTTTTGCTGGAAATTCAGAAATACAAGAATCCCTGTTGCCACAAAGAACACGACGGCCAATGCGAACCACACGGCGGTAACAGTCATTGTGCTAAATCCAAGTTGCGCATCTCAGTCAGCAGGACCGTCTCAGTGCATCAGGGTGAATAATTTTCGGCGATAGGCCGAAGGCGTAGGGTGCCCTTTGTCAAACAAGTCAAAAAATCCCAACATCGTGTGACGCGATATTTCGTCTTGCCAAAGACGGTCTTCCCGCAGATTTTCGAGCAATTGGTCCAGCGCCGACTCAAGTTCTTGGTTCGCTGCCAATCTAAAGGCCAGCGAAAGACGCGCCGTCATTCGATCTTCGGACGTTTGCGCACCTGAGATTTGCGCTTCAAGTTCCGTTTGGGATGGCAATTCTAGAACCCGTTGGGCGATCACCAGGCGCTGATCGGGCTTCGCCCGCCCCGGCGTATCAGCCGCGAGGCCGGCTAGGATTTCCGCCGCTGAATTTAAATCCTCTGCTTGGATCATCAGGTCTGCGAGCTCGACAAAAAGCGCCGTGTTATTTGGCTCCTGCTGAATCATTTGCTTAAGCGTATCGATCGCTGAAGCCAGGTCTCCCTCTGCAATCAAGCTCTCTAGGTGGGTTTTAATTTGCTCAAGCGGGCTCAAGAACAGCGGATCAAGCGTTGCGGCGAGGCTCTCTTCTGTTTGCGGGCCCTCTAAATTTCCTGCGAGTTGGCCTTGGTGGATAATTTTAAGAGTCGGCAGTCCGCGAACACCAAGCTGCTGAACAATCTGTGGATTCCGCTGTACGTCGATTCGGGCCCACTGCAACTTTCCCTCATATCGAGGAAGCACTTGTTTTAATAATGCGCTCATCGCCACCGAGGGCTCAGCACCCTCTGCGTAGAACTCTGCAACAACCGGCACAGACTGACTCTTTTCAAGCACTTCTGCTTGAAAATTCTGCAGACCCACTTCAACAGGCGCGATGCCGGCTCCTCCCAATTCCACGATGCTCATCCTCCCTCTTTTTAGTTGCGTGGTTCGACGTGACCGCCGCTGTTTTTCTAGCGCCCCCACTGGCACGCTTCATCTAAGAGATGATACCCGAACTTCCACCGCAGCTTGATGTAAACCTCATCGGGCTGTTCCGAGCCTTGGATGAGGATGGTCCTATCGCAGGTCAACAAAGTCTTACGGATGCCAGATGGCGCTCATGCTGAGCCAATCCATATTCGGGGAGACAACTTCCTGAGACCTGCTGACCGCCATAGCCATGAGGTTAGTCGGTATTTGAGGATTCAAGTTCAAGGATCCTCTGTTTGCGCTCAATACCCCATCGATAACCGCCGAGCCCACCATCGGCTCGAACAATTCGGTGACAAGGGACGAGCAAAGCCAGCCGATTTTTGCCACAAGCACTGGCGACTGCGCGAGTGGCAGTCGGCATACCTAACCTGTTCGCAAATTGCTGATAGCTCAGCGTTGATCCCAACGGTATGGTTCTGAGAGCCTGCCAAATCTTGGTTTGAAAGACGGTCCCTCTGAAATCAAGGGTGAGGTCCCCCATGTCTTGTCCCGCGCTCAATCGTTCAACAATGTCGAACGCGCTGTAACCGCTGAAAACCGGGGCCCCTGCAGACACGCGAGACGCCGTGCGGCTCACTGGCACCGCTTCGAGCAGGCTGAGCACCTGCTTTCGAGTGTCGGCAAGATGAAGATCGCGCAGCCCCGCGTCGCTTCCGGCCAATGCAACCCAACCCCAAGGGGATTGGAGCGACGTTGTGAACATTTGAACACTGGTGCCTTCGTTCTTGGTCGTCACTCTTGCCTCGTTTAATTCATGCCTGGTTTTAATCGTTCCCCACTCGACGTCAATGCTTGACCCGACGAGATCAACCTTAGCAAAACTCTCTCGAGCGGCGAACGGCAATGCACTTGTCTTGCTGCCAACCTCTTATTCAAGTCGCTTTGTGTTTGAACAGTTTTCGTTAACGTCGATTTTATTTGGCGCGCTGGCAATTGACTGGCTACGATGCTCGGTTCTTCGAACTGACGCGCTCGCATCCACCGAGCTCTCTTTTACCGAGCTTTCATCTGCCAAGATTGCATCTGCTTAGCATTGCGCTAACAGGCGTTCACCGGCAAGGCGTTTATCTGTCTCGCGATTTTCTATCACGATTTGATCTTCGCCCCCGAGGTTCGATCTTCTATAAACGGGGTGTGCCAGTCGTCACGATTAGTCGAGTCACCAACTAAACGACAAGGCTGCCCATCTATGGGGAGCTCACTTATTTATCGATCAATCCCGAGACAATAAACGCAACCCACCCCGTCGCAGAGCAGCCAAGAGAATGGTTGAGGATTTAAAAGGATTTTCATGACCGCGATAGAGCACGCGCTGGCCTTTGCTGATCAACCAGAGGTCGTCTTGTTTTAGATGCTTGACTGTCACAGTGGATACTCGCCTATATTACTGTATGGTTGTACAGTATGTATAACCATACAGCTTCGGTCAAGCGATTTTAATCCAGTCCAAGCCTTCTTTTTGCGTCGCGTGATGCAATTCGCCATGCCACCCTGCTAACGCCTCGCGGAGCGCGGCCTCAGCGAGGGCGGGACGATTATTCTTCTCACTGATGTGAGATATCACCACATGCTTTAGTCGGTCGAGGTCAATCGAGGCGAGAAGACCTGCGGCCTGTTCATTGGACAGATGCCCAAGCGGCCCAGAAACCCGTGCCTTAAGCGCTCGTGGATAGGGCCCCGTGGCCAGCATCTCTGGATCGTAATTACATTCAAGAACCAATCCGTCACAATCGCTGTATGCATCCAGCACATGGGGCGTGATGTGTCCGATATCTGTCAGCACCCCCACATTGAGCCCGCCTTCACTGAACACATATTGGCAGGGTTCTTTGGCATCGTGAGGCACAGTGACCGGGCGAATAGACATCCCCGCAATCGAAAATCGTTCTTCAAGATTGATTCGACGAATGTCGAGCCCACCTTCAAACCGCTTGGGATCGAAGGTGCCCGAAGTCATGTAAATGGGGAGATGAAATTTGCGCGCCAACTGGGCGGCGCCATGAATATGATCACCGTGCTCGTGCGTGATCAGAATGGCCTTGATGTCCCAAGGGGAAATCGCTCGACTGGCCATACGACGAAGCGTCTCTTTAATACCAAACCCAAGATCAATCAGAACCACGCCACCGGAGCCTTCGACAAAGGTCCCGTTACCCTTACTACCGCTGCCGAGGGATGCAATACGCACAGGTTAAATCGAGTATTCCTTGATCACTTTCAGTAGGCGTTCGGCGACCAGCCCATCAGCCAACTCGCCTCGCTGAAAGACGGTGACCAGCACTTCACCGGCATCATCTTCGAGTTGAACTTCATAGCTATCTTTCGCTTCCTGCGCTTTCTTGCCACCACCCATCAGACGTCTGAAAAAGCCAGGTTTCTTCTGGCTGTAAGGAACATAGTTCACATAGTACCGTTGCGAGGTTCGATCGATATCATTCACCGTGACCCCGGCGTTTTCCAGCGCAGAACCCACCGTCGACCAGGCACGATTGAAATCCAGTCGGTATCGAAGTTCTGGCTTTGATCGATCGGGAATCAAGCGGGTCCGACCTTCAACCAGGTTCGACGCCATCATGCTCATCGTGCCCTGATTGATATTTTCGCCCAGATAATAGGCAAGACCGCGCAGCACTTCGGTCTCCATCTCTTCACTATCAGAGACGCCCTTCCAGGCCATCGCATCCAGCCGATAAGGTGCTGAAGCAGAGACCTGGCGCTGTTCCAAATAAACTTCGGTGCTTCCCTGTCGGACGCCCGGCTCCAATCGAAGCTTAAACTGATGGAGGTTCACATCTTGGGTATTGCGATACACGCTGGCTTCGCGAATGCTTTGAAACGCCGTTTCTGCATCGCCTCCCCGTGCGGAGAGCCAGCGACTGATGAGGATGCCATCTGCTGGGTCCGCGCTTTCTACGTCAAGATTGTTGGCTTCCCAAAACTGGATGACCTTGGGCCAAACCACCGCAGGCGGAATGTCCAAAAATACCCACTGCTCATCATCGAGACGCTTAATTACGATCTGGTCCACACCGTAACGCGTGCTCAGAGGCTCTGGGGGTCTGAGCTCGAATTCTGACCCAGCGAGCCCTCGCGGGTCTTCAATCTCTGGAATAGGCATCAATTCGACAAACTGCGGTCGGTCCAGACCCGCTGGCACCGTGGTCTTATCTGTACTTCCCTCTTCGAGTCGAGACATCCGTTCTTCGTTGCCAAAGAAGGCGCATCCTCCGAGGAGCAGCGCGACAAAGAAACCACTTAATTTTTGCATCAGTTCACTACTCCGGCCTCACGCAATGCAGCCACGACATCGGCATGGAATTGCTCAGACAATAGCGTCAGTGGCAGTCGAATCCCAGACGGGATTCTTTTCATATAGCCCAGCGCCCATTTTACAGGAATTGGATTTGATTCCACGAACAGGTGCTTATGGAGCGCCTGAAGTGGTGCGTCTAACTGGTGGGCGCGAGCTTCGTCGCCTGCAACCGCAGCATCCGCCATTTCCGCCATCGCCTCTGGCGCCACGTTGGCGGTCACACTGATCGTGCCTGCTGCACCCTCGAGCATCAGATCGCAACTGGTTTCATCATCTCCTGAGTAAATAGCAATCCGATCACCGCATCGCTCGCGTATTTCTCTCGCTCGTTCAAGAGACCCCGTGGCCTCTTTGATCGCAATTACCTGTGGCACCGACATCAGTTGAGCCACCGTGACTGGTAGCAGATCACACGACGTCCGACCGGGCACATTGTAGAGGACTTGCGGTAAATCAACTGCAGCTGCGATGGCCGAATAATGCGCAACGAGTCCTGCCTGCGTTGGTTTATTGTAATAGGGTGTGACCAGGAGACACGCGTCAGCACCCGACTTTTTCGCAGACGCTGTAAATTCGATCGCCTCACTCGTTGAATTAGCGCCCGTTCCTGCAATCACACTCATTCGACCGGCAGTTCGTTCAACAACGAATCGAATGATCTCGCAATTCTCGTCTGCCGTGACCGTGGGCGATTCTCCCGTGGTGCCCACAGGCACGACTCCCTTCGTTCCAGAAGCCACATGCCATTCCACCAAAGCCTCGAGCGTTTCCCAATCAATCGCACCCGACTCGAACATGGGTGTCACCAGCGCAACAATGCTCCCCTTTGCGATCAACGATTTCACTCCTAAAAAAGCCGGCCATGATACAGCCAGGGTACGCACCTCACAACGATGCCATCAAAGGTTGCTAGGTGGAAACGTGCTCACCTCTTGGCCAAGCGTCAATCAAGGCCTTAATCAAAATCGCGAGTGGAATGGCGAAAAACACACCCGCCACACCGAACCAGGCACCGAACACCAACACGGCAATGATGATCGCCAGTGGATGCAAGTTGTTTGCCTCGGAGAATAGCAGTGGCACCAATAACAACCCGTCAAGCGCCTGAATCACAACATAGCCCGCCATCAGGCTCCAAAACGCGCCATCAAAGCCAAACTGCATCAGTGCGATGGCAACGACGGGCACAGTCACCACGGCAATCCCCAAGTAGGGAATGATCACAGACAAACCCACCAAAAAGGCGAGGAGCGCCGCATAATTGAGCTCAAAAATTGAAAACAGGATGTAAGTCGCGATCCCGGCGAGAACCAGCTCGATAAACTTACCTCGAACGTAGTTTTCAAGCTGGTGATTCATTTCTCTGCCGATCCGGTTCAACAGCGGACGCTCCTCCGGGAGGAATCCCAACAAGTAATCTAGGATCGCCTCTTTGTCACTCAACATGAAATAAACCAATATCGGCACGATCAGCACGTAGGCCAGAACTTCCATGAATACTGGCAAATTGGCGAAAGAGGCACTAAGAATCCACTGGCCGATGTTCGCGGCCTCAGTGTTCAAAACATCTATCCAAGCCTGAACCTGCTTTTCTGAAATGAGCCAGTTGTAATCTTGCGCCCAGCGCTGAGCGACATCCTGTCCCTTGACAGCGAGGTTAGGCAGATCTTGGTAAAGCCTCGTGAGCTGGCGCCAAATTCTTGGGAAAAAGAACACAAGAAAACCGATAAACCCGCCTAAAAAAAGGAGGTAGGTTCCATTCACACTGGCCCACTTGGGTGCACCCAATCGGGCCATCCTTTGCACGACGCCCTGCAACACATAGGTAAATACAATGGCAATCAGAATCGGGACAGCGATAGATCCAAGCAGCAGCAGTGCAACCGAAACAATCGCGAGGAGCAGCACGATGACCAATGCCTCGGCATGAGCAAAATAACGATCCAACCACTTAGCGATCAAGGCGATCATTGTCGTGCTCCTGGGTCATCACTGGGGTGAAACATCAACACTTTTTAAGCCAGTGAGTGTAAATCAATGCTTCTTCATGTTGCCCAAGTAGCGCGTTCCCGCTTTGCGCTGCGAAGACTTGAAAATCTCGAACCGAACCCTGGTCTGTCGCAACGACGCGAAGGACTTGCCCGGGCGACATCCGGTTCAGCGATTGCTTAGCCTTCAAAAGCGGCATGGGGCATTGCAAGCCTTGGGTATCAAGATCGATATCGACCGCCCCCTGATAGGGTACCTCGGTATTCGAGAGGGAATCTTGATCCGGCACGGGTGCTTCCTTTTTTTCTAATTCGCTCATTCGAGTGGAAAACGTCTAGTTTGGCTCAATGTCTTAGGCAAAGGGTCATTCTGTCACTCCCGACAGTATATCAGGCACATCCGCCAAATCGGATTGGACAGCCAAGTCGCGGCCTGCCACCATACGCGCATGCGCAAGATGCTCATCTTCATGGGATTAGTTGGCTGGGCATCGCTTGCTGCTTCTGCCACCTTAGACGACCTCAACCTGCCAGAACTTGGAGCGGGCGGTTCTGCCGTGACATCGCTCGCGCAGGAACACGCGCTAGGACAACGATTCCTTCGCGCCGTGCGCGCCCAAACACCCAGTTTCGACGACCCTCTGATTAAAGATTATCTAGAGCATCACATCTATCGACTGGCGGCGAGCAGTGACTTGGAGGATTTCAGGCTCTACGTCGTGATCATCGATAATCCCACGATCAACGCCTTTGCCGCACCAGGCGGCATACTCGGCATCAATCATGGTCTATTTCTTAACGCAACGTCCGTCCATGAGTTCTCAGCCATTCTCTCGCACGAGTTAGCTCACTTAAGTCAGAGGCACTTTGCTCGCGGACTGGAGGATTCAAGAAAGGCAGGAGTCATTAGCATTGCGGGGCTCTTGGCGGGCGCCATCATTGCTGCCTACGGCGGGGGCGAAGCGGGTCTAGCAGCGATGACAACAAGCCAGGGGTTGATGCAGGCGCAACGTCTGAGTTACAGCCGAATACGCGAATCTGAGGCAGACCGGGTCGGCATTAATACCATGATCAAAGCGGGTCTTGATCCTCGGGCGATGGCGTATATGTTTGAAAATCTCGAGCGGGCGACCCGGAGCGATGGGGATCGTATTCCCGAGTTTCTAAGAACGCACCCGGTGACACGCAAAAGGATCAGTGACGCCTATAACCAGACGGAGAGTCTCACCAAGAAGAGTTGGCCAATTGACCTTGAGTTCCAATTGATGCGTGCTCGAGCAGAGGCGCTTTCGATGAAAGATGCGAGTGCCAGAGAAACGAATCTCACCTCCAGAAACGCGTCAGGCGAGATCCTACAAATTGCCAACGACTACCTTCGAACCTTAGTCGCTATCAGGACGGGCGACCTTGATCAAGCTAGGCGGCTGCTCGGGCCTCTGCGAAAACAATACCCACTGAATATTCCGTTTCAGATCGCAGAGGTCGATCTTTACCTTCGAGCTGAGCAACCCGACATTGCCGCAGCCCGTCTCGACGAAGCCTTGATGATCAGCCCAGGCAACTATCCGCTCACTGTAAAGAAGGCGGACATTATGCTGGCCCTGGATAGGCCCGAGATCGCCAGTCAACTGCTGACCGAGATCGCTGAAAAGCGGCCGCTCGATGATGCCATTTGGTATCAGCTCGCCGAGGCACGAGGTCTCGCAGGAGACATCATTGGCGTGCATCAGGCACGCGCAGAATACTTTTTCTTGAACGGCGATTTGGAGCGTGCCGAGAAGCAGCTCACCTATGCGCAGCCACTGGCACGCCAGAATTTTCAGCTGAGTGAGCGTATTCGAAGCCGACTGGATACCTTCAGAGATCTGCGCGACGATCTAGAACGCTAATCCCTCGCCGAGCTGTCCATCACACCTTGTTGAAATTCAACATACGCTCAAGCGGTAAGAGCGCCTTTTCAGCGAGTGCGGGAGGTACCGTGATTTCGTTGTCGCCAAGACGGAGGGCCAAAGCGAGGGGTGCGAGCGCATTCATCGCCATCCAAGGACAGTTAGCACAACTTTTACATTCAGCACCATGACCGGCGGTTGGGGCGGCCATAAAGGTCTTCCCTGGAGCGGCCTGACGCATCTTGTAAAAAATGCCTTGGTCCGTTGCCACGATAAACGTGTCTTGATCAGACGCCACCGCAGCCTTGATGAGTTGCGATGTCGACCCAACCACGTCCGCCTGATCCACCACCCCCTTCGGTGACTCTGGATGTACCAAAACCATCGCATGAGGATGGACCGCCTTCAGCTCTCGAAGACCTTTCGCTTTGAATTCATCGTGAACAATGCAGGCACCATCCCAGAGGATCATATCGGCGCCTGTCTTCTCTTTGATGTAGGCACCCAAATGTTTGTCTGGCGCCCAAAGAATCGCTTCACCTTGATCCATCAAGTATTCCACCACCTCAACCGCAATACTTGAAGTAACCACCCAATCTGCTCGTGCTTTCACTTCGGCTGAGGTATTGGCATAGACCACGACGGTTCGATCTGGATGCGCATCACAAAAGGCTGAGAAGGCGGATGGTTCACATCCCAGGTCAAGGGAACAGGTGGCCTCGAGCGTTGGCATCAGCACGCGCTTGTCTGGACTCAAGATCTTTGCGGTTTCACCCATGAACCGTACGCCAGCCACCACGATCGTTTCGGCTGCCGAGGCCGCCCCAAATCGAGCCATCTCGAGCGAATCAGCCACGCAACCCCCAGTCTCCTCGGCCAGCGCTTGAATCGCTTCATCGGTGTAGTAATGCGCAACGAGCACAGCGTTCTGCTCAACAAGCAAGGTTTTGATTTCTTCACGCAAACGTTCATGGGTCGAAGGATCACCTGCTGGGTCGCCCGGCGTCGCCCACTGATTCAAAGGTATTGTGCTCATCTTTCCGTCTCTTTTTCTGAGCGCCGCATTGCCAACTTGTGCTCGGCACTCGTTTTGGCAACTGCCCACTGCGTTCGATCCACTCGCTCGCTGCCTGCTTGATGCAACAATGTGTCGATGCTGTTTGAGCGGCCTATACTATTCAGTCAGGGGATCGATCACAATGCGGCCATGAGTATCCTATTTCTCGTCGGCCAGCCGCCCTATCCGTCCGACACGAATCTCGTTCGACTCTCGATGGCTGCGACCGAGGCCGGCATGGAGATTGCCTGGGGGCTTATTGATACGCTTGAGCTGCGCAATCGGAGCGTTTCAGTTTTGGGCGAACGGATGCCCGTCATTCATCAAGATGGCCTGTTTGAACCCAAAGGGCGTCTGACACTGACGGACTTCAATACGCTTTGGGTGTTGTCTCTCGGGCGACGAAGTACTTTCTTAGACAAGATCCAGATCCTTAATTTGGTGCCTCAAGAGCGCTTCATCAACAACTGCCACGCATTAGTGCATCTCAACAGCAAGTACAGTCTCGCGGCATTACCAAAAAGCATCCAGCAACCCGAGAGACTCGCATCCGCTAACCCCGATTCCATGAAACAAGTACTGCAACACAAAGCGAAGTGGATGATGAAGCCAGCGGCGGAAAGCCAAGGTCGCGGTGTCTATCAGCTAAGCAGCGAGGACCCCAACACCCATTCCATTCTGGATCATGAAATACCCCCAGGACTCCGAGCCTTCCGCTTGATCGAGTCCCGAGTGAAGGAGATCGAGCAAGGCGAAAAACGCGTTCTGATCGCGGGAGGAACTTTCATCGGTGCTTACCTTAGGCGCGCGCAACAGGATCATCGAACCAATCTCGCGACCGGGGCCGCAGCAGAACAAACAAGACTCAATGAGAACGAACAACACATCTGCCACATGGTTGCCGAACATTGTGAGAGCCAAGGCGCCCGTTTTATCGGTATTGACCTT
>JALRJG010000300.1 GCA_023261215.1 Pseudomonadales bacterium
ATAGGCGACTGGCTGCCCTTGAACGGCCGTGTAGAGTGCGCCCGCAAAATAAGTCGCGTCATGACACTTAGCACAATAGCGCTCGGCGACCCGTGCCCCAAGCTCTGCTTGTGCTTGACTGAATCTCGCCGCTTCTGTGTCGGCGAAAGTGCCGTGAGAAAAGAAAGCGGCTAGAAGTAGTAAAAAATGCGCTCGCTGACTCACAGCAGGACGACGCGGTGGCCTCATAAATCGTCCTCGGGTAATCGCAAGGCGACCAACTCGCCGATCGCACCAGGACCGGCTACTGCAGCCACGATATACTGCTTGCCTTGGTGCTGGTAGGTCATGGGTGCGGTGTTGGTGGTCGCGGGGAGCGCAACGATTCCCACTTCCTCGCCGGTTTGTTTGTCAACGGCATGTAAGAACGCATCGCCTCGCCGACCCTCGCCATAGAGCAGCAACGATTTGGTGACCAAAATGGTGGCATGAGAGCGCTTACCGGTTCGTGGTAAGTCAATGCCTCGGAGCGCGGGATGGTTTTTGACCTGATCGGGCGTGTCGCCATTCGGGATGTGCCAGAGGATTTGGCCCTTGTTCATGTCGTAGGCCACAATGCTGCCATAAGGGGGTTTGAACAGTTCTAACCCCTGAGGGCCACGAATACCGCCTGGGCCGAGGGAGACATAGCCCGCGTTGCTATCTTTTTCTTCGCCAGGGACCAGCGAGATGACGCTGTGGCCTCGTTCTGTCGCAACAAAAAACAGACCGAGTTCAGGATCAGTCGCTGAACCGCCCGGGATGTTCGCGCCCCCATTCGCGCCAGGCATCACAAAGGCACCCTTGGTGCCGTCTGGATCCTGCGCCAGTGAGGGTGGGGTAAACATCGGACCCATCCGATATTCGCTGGCGAGTTGCTTCGCCTCAGCCCGAAGCGCGGGCGTGAAATCGATCAGGTCATTCTCGGTGGTGCCCTGCAACTCAAAAGGGGGCAAATGGGTTACAAACGGTTGTGTTGCACTCAGGATCTCTCCCGGGACATCACTTTTGGCCACAGGTCGCTCTTCGATCGGCCAGATGGGTTCCCCTGTTGCTCGATTAAACGCATACAGCCAGCCTTGCTTGGTGGACTCGATCACGGCGGGTACGGTTTGGCCGTTAATCGTTAAATCCAAAAGCTTGGGCGCATTAGGATTGTCAAAGTTCCACACGTCGTGATGAACCATCTGGAAATGTCAGACCCGTTCGCCGGTCTTAGCATTCAACGCGATGATACTGGTGCCGAAGAGGTTGCCGCCCGGACGGTCGCCACCGTAGTAGTCATTCGTGGGCGTGTCGGTGGGAATGTAGACCAGCCCTAGCGCTGAATCTGCGGATAGAGGCGCCCAAGCGGAAATGTTCCCGGTGAATCGATAAGCGTCAGATTCCCACGTCTCGTTACCAAATTCGCCTGCTTGCGGCACGACGTTGAAGCGCCACAGCATGCGGCCCGTCTTCGCATCGTAGCCTCGGATATGGCCTGGAATGTTCTCCTTCTTATTGGGGTAGTATCCTCGATCATGAGAATTCCCAACCACGATCACGCCATTAACGACGATGGGTGGAGATGAACTGGTGATATCGCCCGATCCCAGGACCCCGGTATCCGCTTCAACAGGATAGTCCCCCAGTCCGAGATGCAAATCGACCACGCCGTTGATCCCAAAATCAGCGATGGGCAGCCCTGTGGCTGGATCAAGGGCGACAAGGTAATAACCGGGCGTGATCAGGTAGAGCACATCCCGGCCATTCACTTCAGCGTAGGCCAAGCCCTTGCCGTAGTTTTTTCTGGTTGAGGCCTGCCATCGTGGGTTTTCTGGCATGCGCCACATCCACAAGGTCTCCCCTGTGCCTGGATCGATGGCCACCACCGTCCGGCGCTGTCCGGCAACCGTGTATAGGCGGCCTTTGACATAAAGTGGCGTTGCTCGATAAATGTAGTCTGGGCTAGGACCAAAATTGTCACTCTTCCAACGCCACGCGATCTCAAGCTCGTTGAAGTTCTCGCGATTGATTTCGGTCAGCGGCGAATAACGTGAGCTCCGCTCATCGCCTCCCCAATAACGCCATTCCCCTTGAGCGGTTCCCTCAGGCTCGGCTTGGGCTGGGTTGAGGAATGCACTGAATGCGAGGCCGACGAGCAAAAATATGGAGGCTTTCATCGTGTTGTTTGGATCGCTGTATGAGGGAAAGTACGTTCGAGTGTACGACTTTTCGGTGGGGGTGCACAGGGACTGCAGCGCACATTGGGAGGGTCATTCCATCGGCTTTCACTGGACGGCTGATGGGTCCCG
>JALRJG010000301.1 GCA_023261215.1 Pseudomonadales bacterium
TGCCAATTCATCGATGACTTCTGTATTAATCAGTGTGGAATCCATGTCGAATGCAATCAGTCGTCGATGACGTCTGTAAATGCCATCCTCTTGGACGGCGGCGTCTAGGTCGAGTTCTGAAACGCAGGCCATCAGCTTCTCTCGAAACATGTCGCTGGGCGTTCCTCGAAGTGAAAACTCAAGACAAGCTCTTGTCTGCTGACCAACATCTAAGAGCGGGATTCGCCCTGACAACCGATTGATGTGGTCAATGTTAAGCCCCTCAGAGGCCACAAGTTTTGAGATTGCCGCCAGCTGACTCGCTGAAATGGATCGCGCCAATACGGTTAATATCGTCCGCGATTGGCCTTGCCGGGCCACCCAAGCTTCATAATCCTGATCGCTTACGCGCGTTCTAGATACTGACAATCCGCGCGCCATGATCGATGCTGCCAGATCATCTAAGATCGTCACGCGATCCGATGCACAGCGAACCAAAAGACCGAGCGTCAAAAAGTCATGAATCACCGCTTGACCCATATCTAAAATCACAACGTCAGCCTTTGCGAGTGACTCGGTCAGCATCGCCGTCAAACCCGCCTGATCGCGGCCGGTGACATTCAATAATTCGATGAAATGCATGGACTACCCTTTGGCCAGCATTATGGATGATTCACCCTTCGGCGTCAGCCTGAGCCCGCCTGTAGATATCTTCTGAATTGCTATACTTCGCGGAGGACTTCAGAGCACCTTATGGTCAATCCAACGCGCCGCCTCCTTTTTGTGCTTCTTGCACCCCTGCTTCTTTTTGGCGCGATCTTAATCGCGTTGTTCGCGGAGTTCACGTCTCAGGCGTTTGAAAATGCTGAGATCCAGCTGGCAGAACAACTGCTGACACGAACGGAAAGCTCAGCCGCACCCTTCCTCAGACCGCTCGATCCCATTTCATTGCAGGTGGTTATGGATGATTTCCACCAGGCCTTACCCGAGGCCGCCATTTCGCTGATCGATCGTGAGGGCAATGTCATCGTGGCTGCGGGGAAGCAGCCGTCGCATTCAATCCTACTCAGCCGACCCTTAGTCGTTGGCGGTGAGGACTATGGACGTATCTTCAGCCACTTACCCGTCTCACCGTCCGAAACGATCAGAAAAAAGATCTTCGTCATTGGCATCGCGCTATTGCTTTTACTCGCCCTGGGACTCACTGGGCTTGCACTCTACCTGGGAGATTTCCTCATGCTGTGGTTGGGGTTCCCAGCCGGCACAAACCGAGCCCAGCAGCCAATATTGGAAGCGACTGAGACTGAGATCGACGCCGAGTCAGACACTGAATATCTCGTCCAAGCGACGCTGCATCTTTCCCCGGGGCGTCTGGTCAACGAATCGACGCTTAGGAAATCCTTGCTGATACCTTCTGAAGGGATCCGGCGAATGAGCGAGAGCACTTATGAGATTACGCTGCTTTCAAGCAGGCCCGATCGAACGCTCGGCGGATTATTCGAGCAACTTGAGTCCTTCCTCAAAGTTGACCGGCGGCTCAAATTACGCGGCGCACTCCTGTTGGACCTGGTTAACCATGAGGATGTGCTCCGGAAGAAGAGTCGTTTTTATGCGTCACTTGCAACGGACCATTTGATTGTTGATGGTCTTACGCTCGAAGCGCTCCTCGACGCAGGCTTCGTTGAGGCAGGCATGCTTAAGCCGTTCGAGTCATCCCTCGTCACCGATGATCACCTCTTCATCTACCGCTTCGATTAGGACGCTTTGGCTTAGCGAACGCGCTCTATACGATCTACTTTTTGAAACCCTCTGGGTAGCTTCAGGCCACGACGCGCGCGTTCACCCTGAAAATGAGCGAGATCTTTCATCGACAAATTTAGATGACGCTTACCCGAATATACGCGAATGCTATCTGCCTCTGACAGAACGGCCATAAACGCGAGATCTTCAGCCCCGGCCTTAAACTGTGCCGAAGGGATGTTGATCATTTTATTGCCCTTCCCTTTACCAAGCTCGGGCAAATCAGCCGCCGGAAATACCAGCAATCTGCCCTGCGATGTGAAAGCCGCAATGTACTGCGACTCAAGATCGTCGACTTTCTCCGGACCGAGCGCTTGACCGCCTGAGGGAACCGAAAGATAAGCCTTCCCCGCACGATTCTTGCTGATCATGTCTGAGACCGTGCCAATGAATCCGTAACCTGCAGAGCTCGCGATCAGGTACCGAGCGGAATCGTCATCCAATATCACGCCTTTAAACACTGCACCTGAAGGCGGGTTGAGCTTACCGGTTAGGGGCTCCCCTAGGCCTCGCGCCGAGGGCA
>JALRJG010000302.1 GCA_023261215.1 Pseudomonadales bacterium
GGTTATCCGCCTCTTTAACAAAGACCTTGCTCGTGAGAACGCCCATGATGTTCTCGTTGTAGGAACCCGTGATTCGAGAGTTGGTTTTGCGAACCAGACGAGCGCTTTTTAAGATCCTTTTTTGGAAGTATTGACTGATAAGCATCAGTGCCGGGATCGTCGTGAGGATCAATAGCGCGAGCCGCCATTCCATGATTAACATCGCGATGATCACCCCAAGCATGATCGTCAGTGACCAAAATAAATCCAAGATGCCCCAAGCCAAGATATTAGAGAGCCGCTCGCAATCAGAGGTCATTCTCGCCATCAGCCAGCCCACTGGCCGAAAGTCGTAGTATTCGAAAGGCAGTCGCTGCAGATTTTTAAACCCCTCTTGACGAATGTCATGGCTAATATGTGCCCGAAGCTTACCGCCGAACCAGATGAAACCCAGCACAGCGCCCCCAAGGGCCACGCACAACGCGAAGTAAAGCCATCCAGCTTGTGCTAGTGGATAGTCCTCTCCCAATAAAAATACGCCATCGACAACGTCCTTGGTGACCAGCGGGAACGAAATTTCGCAGAGCGCAACGACGATCGCGCAGACAGCCAAGACTGAAAGGTCGCGTGGATATGCGAGCGCATAAGTCAGAAGTTGCCGCCAGATGCGAAGATTGACCGACCCCTCGGCGTCAGCGAATTCATCGCCAAAGTTCTCATCATCAAAATAGGCGTCGGTCATCGATCGTCTCCCGATTCAGAATCGTTCGCGGACGGGTCTTCCGCTGCCTGCGCCGTCTCCGAAAGGGCGGGGGCGCTGAGTTCATCCGCAGCGACGGGCACGATGGATTCAATTTCTTCTTGGACGGCACCTTGAATTTCGCAGAGTGATCGATACAGGCCCGGTGTTCGCGCGAGCGTCTGATGAGTGCCAACTTGAGCAATGCGACCACTGTCCAAAACGAAGATGCGATCGGCCAGTAGAATGCTCGACAGCCGATGTGAAATGATCAGCGTGGTTCGTTGGGTTTTGCTGGGCCGGCTCGTTTTCAAGGCGTCCAATATGAGTGCTTCGGTATCCGTATCGACCGCCGATAGAGCATCGTCGAGCACTAAAATAGCGGGATCCTTGAGCAGAGCCCGGGCGATCGCGAGACGCTGCCGCTGGCCGCCTGAAAGATTAACGCCACGTTCGCCAATGGCGGAGTCGTAACCTCGCGGCAAGCGCATGATAGTCTCATGAATCTGCGCGATTTGGGTGCAGGCTTCGAGCTCAGCTGGGGTTGCATTTGGGCGGCCCAAACGAAGATTCTCACGAATGCTCCCTGCATAAAGAAAGGATTCCTGAAGAACGACGCTGACTTGGCCACGGACGTATTTCCGTGAGAGGGCATCTAAGGGGTGATCATCAAGATAAAGCTGACCTTCTTGGCCATCAAAGATTCGAAGTAAAACCTGGATCAGTGTGGTTTTACCCGAACCTGGCGCGCCAACGATACCGATTGTCTCCCCAGCAGCAATATCAAAGTTGATTCGGTCGAGGGTGGGTACAGCTAATCCTCGCGACGTGGCGTGGAAGAAGGACAAGTCATGGGCGCGAATTCGGCCCGCCAAGCGAGTGGTGGGATTGTGCTCCCCCTCGGTCTCTGTCGGTTCACGGAGAATGTCGGCGACGCGACCCAGGGCGACCACCGCTTTGCCCGAATCTGTGAGCACGCGGCCCATATGACGAATCGGCCAAATGATCATGCTTTCATAAGTGAGAAAGGCAAATAAGGTGCCCACACTCATCTCGCCTGCGAGCACCCAGTCAGCGCCGATGATCAAGATCAGTCCAATCTGGCCCAAGCAGACGATATCGCTCATGCCGTAGTACCAACCGAGCAGCGTAAGCAATTTTTTATTTTCTTCCCGAAAGGTGCGGTTAGAAGCGGAAAACTTATTGATTTCAAATGATTGGCGTGCGAAAGCCCGAACGACTCGAATACCCGTGAGATTCTCTTGGAGTACGGAAGTGAGTGCGGCTTCGGCCTGATCAACATTCAAAAACAGCGCTTTAACCTTGCTAAAGAAGATCACAGCACTCAGCATGAGGAAGGGAAAGCTCGCGAGTGCGATCCAGGTCATTTGTGTATCGAGCGTGAACAGAATCGGTAAAACCACAATCAGCATGAGAATCGCCCGCGCGATTTCAATCGATTGACCGCTAATGAAAACGCGGAACGTTTCGATGTCTGACGTGCAGCGCTGGATCAGATCGCCGGTGTCAGCAGAATGATGGAATGCCATGGGTAAATGATTTAAGTGATCCATTAAGTCATC